>DNNY01000123.1 GCA_003497765.1 Oceanospirillaceae bacterium | reverse complement strand
AAAACCACCCAATTACCCAAATTATGCCTTGAAGCAGGCCAAGGAGTGCGGGGTTTAATTGGGCATACGCAACCAAGGCGCTTGGCCGCACGCACTGTGGCACAACGGATTGCGGAAGAGTTACAAGTGCCTTTGGGGCAGCAGGTTGGTTATCAGGTGCGCTTTAACGAGCAAGTGTCTGATAACACCCTAATTAAGTTAATGACTGATGGCATCTTATTGGCAGAAACACGCCATGATCCAGACCTATTGCGTTATGACACGATTATTGTTGATGAAGCCCATGAACGTAGTTTAAATATTGACTTTTTACTCGGCTATTTAAAACAACTACTGGCTCGTCGTGCTGATTTAAAACTAATTATTACTTCAGCAACCATTGATGTAGAGCGTTTTTCTAAACACTTTAATAATGCCCCAGTAGTGGAAGTCAGTGGTCGAACTTACCCTGTAGAAACTTGGTATCGACCTTTATTTCAGGGACGTGACAATGAGAGTAAGCAAATAGATGCCGGCAATGGTCGGGAACAAGCTCTTTTAGATGGTGTGGAGCAGGCACTAACAGAAATAGAGCGCCATGAACGTGACAATAGTCAGCTTGGAGGTGATGTCTTAATCTTTTTGCGCGGTGAGCGCGATATTCGTGAGTTAGCTCAGTTTCTGCGTAAATTAGCACGCCCACAATGGCAAATTATGCCTTTATATGGGCGCTTAAGCTTTGCCGAGCAACAAAAGGTATTCCAAACGGGGGGTGCAGGTCGGCGTATTATTTTGGCTACCAATGTGGCGGAAACATCGGTGACTGTTCCCGGTATACGCTATGTTATTGATCCAGGAACGGCACGCATTAGCCGTTATAGTTATCGCTCTAAAGTGCAAAGGTTGCCCATAGAGGCGATTTCTCAGGCTAGTGCCAACCAACGTAAAGGGCGTTGTGGTCGTGTTGCTGCTGGTATTTGTATTCGTCTGTATGATGAAACAGACTTTCTTGGGCGGCCTGAGTTTAGTGATGCCGAGATTTTGCGGACTAATTTAGCTTCGGTTATCCTGCAGATGGAGGATTTAAAGTTAGGTGATGTCGCAGACTTTCCCTTTATCGATATGCCCGATAGCCGTTTTGTCAATGACGGTATCAAGCTACTCCAAGAATTAGGCGCTTTAAACACCCGCCGTAAACTAACTCCTTTAGGCAAACAATTAGCGCGACTGCCAGTGGATCCTCGTTTAGCCAGAATGGTGCTAGCAGGGCAAGAGTGGGGGGCCTTAAAGGAAGTACTGATCATCGCTGCCGCTCTAACCATACAGGATCCAAGAGAACGTCCCCAAGATCGCCAGCAAGCAGCTGACCAAAAACACCAATTATGGCGCGATAACCACTCTGATTTTCTTGGTTTAGTTAATCTGTGGCAGGCCTATGAGAGCCAACGTCAGGAATTAACCCAGAACCAGCTGCGTAAATGGTGCACCAAACACTTTTTATCCTTTATGCGTATGCGAGAGTGGCGGGAAGTACACCGGCAAATTCTTCTAATGTGCCAGCAGATGGGCTTTAAGGTACAGCAAGAAGAGGCCAGTTATGAGTCCATACATCGAGCTCTATTAACGGGTTTATTGGGGCATATTGGTCATAAAGATGAGGATGGAAGTTATCAAGGGCCAAGACAGCGTCGTTTTCATATTTTCCCTGGCTCAGCCCTTTATAAAAAATCACCACCTTGGCTAATGGCGGCTGAGCTGGTAGAAACCTCTAGATTATTTGCTCGCTGTGTGGCAAAAATTGAACCTGCCTGGGTTGAACAGGCGGCTGGCGCCTTACTTAAGTACAACTACTCCGAGCCCACTTGGCATAAACGTCAGGGGCAGGTGATGGCAAAACAACAAGTTAGTCTCTATGGCCTTATCCTAGCTAACCAACGTAAAGTGCCTTATGGCAAGATTGATCCAGAAGTTTGCCAGCAATTGCTCATAATGGAAGGTCTGGTGCAGGGTAATATCTATACCAAAGCTAAATTCTTAGCCCATAATTTGGCTTTAGTTGCGGATATAGAAAGCTTAGAGGCCAAGACGAGGCGCCGCGATATTTTAGTTGATGATCGTGTGGTCTATGATTTCTATGCAACCAAAATGACCTCAGCCAACAAACCTGTAACTAATACCGCCGCCTTTGAAAGCTGGCGCAAATGGGCAGAGAAAAGCACCCCGCGTTTATTATATATGGATAAACAGGCACTAATGCGGGCGCAAGCCAACGAGGTTAGCCAGAATGATTTTCCCGATCGTTTGCAGTGGCAACAAATTAGCTGGCCATTACAATACCAATTTGAACCAGGCCAAGAGCAAGATGGGGTTACCCTTAAGGTGCCTGTCAGCCAGTTAAAACGTCTACCCATAAAACGTTTATCTTGGTTAGTGCCGGGTCTTTTACTCGACAAGATATCAGCCTTATTGCGTGGGTTACCCAAAGCTGAACGAAAAGCCTTTGTGCCTGTACCTAATTATGCTCAAGCGATCTATGAAGCCCTAGAAGTTGATAATGTGGATTTGCTAGATGCTATGGCCACGCAATTACAACGCATGAGTGGCCGTCCTTTTGATGTCAAATTATTACAGCAAGTAGAATTAGATGATCTTTATTATATGGGTATTCAAGTATTGTCTGAAGCAGGCAAAGTCTTGGCATATAGTCGTGATATCGAGAGCTTGTTAATTAAATATGCCAAGGGTGCTGGCGAGACGCGCCCACAAAATAAACATCCGTTATTAATTGAAAATCTAACTCGTTTTCCTCAATCAGGTTTGCCAGAGCATCTACTTATCACCCAAGCAGGTGCTGAATTACCTGTCTGGCCGGCACTCAAAGATAATGGCAAAAGTGTTGCTCTCGTATTTGCTGATAGTGTTGAAGAATCCCATGGTTTAACGCAACAAGGACTTATCCGTTTATATCGCCTTGCCCTCAATGAACAACTCAAACACTTAGCCAAAAGCCTACCAGAAATGGGCAAAGCAGAATTACTATTTGCTACTATAGGCTCAGCTCAAAGCCTACGGCAGCAGCTATTTGCCAAGGCTATAGAAAGGGTGTTTCTGCAAGCAGAGTGGCCGCGGACAGAGCAAATATTCAAAGCCAGCCTTGAACAGCGTGGTGACCTACCAGAAGCATTACAACACTTATTGTCCCTAGTCATACAAATATTGACCTCCCATCAGGCTATACGTAAACAACTAAAAGGCAAATTAAATTTGGCTTGGGCCAATGTTTATCAGGATATTGGTGGTCAACTAGATGGTCTGGTGCATGCTTGTTTTGTGGCCCAAACACCATTAGCATCCATATCAGACCTGCCGCGCTATTTAAAAGCCACTGAACATCGCCTAGGGCGTTTTCAACAACAATTAGCCAAAGAAAATGCATGGGTACAGGAACTAAGGGACTGGCAGCAGCGTTATACAGCTGCTAAACAGCGTTGTTTGGCATACTCACCTCAGGCAAAGGCACTAGATGACTTTTGGTGGCAATTACAAGAATATCGAGTGTCTCTATTTGCCCAGCAATTGGGCACTAGCAAGCCGATCTCGGCAAAACGCTTACAGCGGCAATGGCAAGCTATAGAAGATATGGGTTAATTGCTAGTTTTTATGATTGCTAAATGAGTCATTAGTTATCTAATGAATGCGCCATCATCTGAACATATGCAAAGAAGCTGTTTTGACTAAGTCCTGTTTGTATACATAGGCAAGTTTTACTAAGGATCAAAACATTCTTTTCAATCTATTTTTTATTAATAAAATATTCACGTTTAATTTTTCACACTCTAATAATAGCGACTAATTGAAAAAAGTTTAGATATGTAAAATATTTAATATAAGTGAAAAAATTGAAAATTAATATATAATACACACTATCTACATAGACATAAGCCATAAATATATGGCTACCACATATTTTGATTAAGGTGTTAAGTGAATGATTTGTCAGCGCATATGGTGCATCCATATGTTTATATTGTATTTTTTGGAATATCTTTATGTTTTACAACACAAACCCTTGCATTGGAAAGCAATAAGGATTTCACACTTAACGATACTACGGGTGATTCACCCCAAGTTATCTTAGTCGATGGTGACAGCAAAAAGTTGGTACTGGAGAAGTTGGACTCTGGGGCAGCCAACCTATTTAATGATGAAGGCAGTATATGTCTTTTATCATCAAATGATCGTGATGATATTATTTGCTTTGCTACCAAAGCTGATAGACCCGCCATTATGTGGGATTTGGCAGGTGTTTCTAAGGCAGCAGAACCGGGCATTCAGATCTCTTCAGAAGGGAAGCTTCAATATCGTAATAAAGCTGGTAGTTGGGCTGATTTTGATAGCTTAAAAAGTACCTTTGAAATAGAGGATGGTACTATTACTAGTGCCAAGCTGGATGCTGCTGTTGGCACCCCGGGTCAAGTGCTGTCACTGATCAATGATGGTGCACTAAAATGGGTTACTCCTGACGCAGTAGTGATTGATGATAATGTCATCACCAGTTCTAAGATTGCTGATGAAAGCGTTTCTGCAGTTGATCTCGCCACCAATGCTGTCACTTCACTAAAGATTGCTGATGCTACTATTGTTGATGCAGATATCAATGCTTCGGCCGCTATTGCAGGTAGCAAGGTACAGCCTGATTTTGGTGCCCAGTCAGTCATCACCACGGGTAACATGAGTGGTGCAAATATCACCGCCACAGGTGATGTGACAGTGGGTAATGCTAAGAGTCTAAGATTGCCAGATGCTGACGGCAGCAACTATATGAGCTTACAAGCACCGAATAGTATGAGTGTGAATACAACACTGACGCTACCCGCTAGCGCAGGCTCTAATGGTCAAGTTCTGCAAACAGACGGGACAGGTAATCTGGATTGGACCACCATCAGTGGTGCGGTGATAAGTGATGGTGATTTGACCCCAGCCAAGACGAGTCTGGAGGATGGCCGAATACTTTTGGGTAACGCAGCCAATCAGGGTGCGGCGGTAGCCATAAGTGGCGATGTTTCCATGGATAACGGTGGCCGCACCACTATTAAGGCAGATGCTATAACCTCGGCCAAGATTGCCAATGACACGATTGTTAATACCGATATCAACGCCTCAGCGGCTATTGAGGGTACCAAGATAGCGCCTGATTTTGGCTCGGGGAATGTTACCACTTTAGGAAATATTAGTGGTAAAAATATCACGGCTACAGGTGATGTGACAGTAGGTAGTAAAAAAGCAATCAAGCTGCTAGATGCAGAAGGTGGTCAATATATTGAGTTGAAAGCCCCATCGACGGTTACTGACACTGTTACTTTGATCTTACCAGCTGAGTATGGTGAAGCCAATCAAGTACTGCAAACAGATGGTAGTGGCAATTTAACTTGGGCCGCTGCGGCAGAGGATACAAATACGAGTTTGGCTAACGCTGATCAAACCTTAACGGCTAGTCGCACCATTAGATTGGGTAGTAACTCCCTCACTGTGGAGGGTACGGGTGCTAATGTGACGTTACCCAATGAATCGATTGATACAGATGAACTTGCTGAGGGTGCGGTAACTTCAACCAAGATAGCAGATTACACGATTGTTAATGCTGATATCAACACCTCAGCGGCCATTGCGGGTACCAAGATATCGCCTGATTTTGGTGCGCAGTTGGTTACAACGGCGGGGGATATTAGTGGTGTAAATATTACTGCCAAGGGTCTAAAATTATCAGATGCTGACGGCAGCAACTATGTTGTCTTAAAAGCCCCAGCTATTGATGACGATGTAAACTTGATCTTACCTGCTAGCGCAGGCACTGATGGTCAAGTACTGCAAACAGATGGCTCTGGGACATTATCTTGGGCTGATAATTATTTTGGATCCACTCCTAAAGAAGCATGTAAAGAAGGTAAAGAGGTTTGGGTACCAATGGATGGTCTTCTTAAAAAGAATATTGATATCAATACTAAAAGAGTAAATGGTTTTTGTGTTGATAAAATAGCAAGAGAGGAAGCGACATGGGGTTATGCTTATCATGAGTGCATGAAAGAGAATAAAAGATTGCTTGATTATGCTCAATGGCGAACTGCATGCGATTCATATGTAGTAGGTGAAGGTCTTTTATTGCCTGTTTTATTATCTAATAGTGTCAGCCTCAGCCAGCAGTTTAAAGGAAAAGGTGAAGAAGAGTGGGCTTCAAACTCACATGCCGTACGCTATATTGACTTTGTTGATTCATCTAACAGTGTTATGACAAAGAAACTAATATCCGGTGTTGGCGCGCTGGTAGCGCGTAACAAGGACACTGACGACTATAGCGATAGTTGTGATAAGGTACGCACGGTTATGATACAATGGACTGAGACATTTTTAGGCGGAGATGGGGTTAAGTCATATCATCCAGCAAAAGATAAAGAACCAAAGTTTAAATATCGTTGTGCTTATTAAATAAATTATTGCTATTTTTATTCCCAACCAATATTTTTATGTCAATTAGAACTGCTCAGCTTAAAGGTTAGGACATAAGTATGCCAATACAATGGGGGCAATCTTGCTTAGGTGTTTGCATAGTTACTCCATTTATTCTTTTAATAATTTCTATTTTGTATGTAATTTTAAGAAAATTAGATATAAACCTTTTCCCTTTAATTTACTGCGCAAAGTGTGTAGTAGAAATTAGCTAATTAAGCAGACATAATAGCCATCCCTAAAATACTACTGAGCAAATCACCCTTATGGCTAAACCCTATAAACAATGGCTGTGCCTAATATGTGGCTTTATCTACGATGAAGAGCAGGGTTGGCCCCACGATGGTATTGCGGCTGGCACGCGCTGGGAAGATGTACCAGAAGATTGGGTATGCCCAGATTGTTTAGTTGGTAAAGCTGATTTTGAGATGGTTGAAATAACCAATCAGCCAGAAACAACAGCAGCTATTAGCAAACCAGAAACAACCAAACCCATTGGCCCCATTGTTATTATAGGATCAGGTTATGCCGGCTATAATTTAGCTGAGGCTATTCGCCAAAATGATAGTGCCATAGAGATTGTGGTGCTAACGGCCGATGCGGGGATGCATTATTCCAAACCAGCGTTATCAAATGGTTTACTTAATGGCCAACAAGCTAAGGATTTGATTAGCGAAAAGCCCTTAGATATGGCCAATCGTTTAGGTATGCGCATTGTTACCCATTGTCATGCCGAACGTATTGATCCCCAGGCCAAGATTATCCATACCAACCTTGGTCAACAACCCTACAGCCAACTGGTATTAGCTACCGGTGCTAAGCCTGTGCCAACTAGTATTGTCGGTGATGGCGCAAAAGATATTATTAGCATTAATAACTTGGCTGATTACCGTCTATACCGTCAGGCTTTGGCAGGTAAAAGCAAGGTATTATTAATTGGTCATGGTTTGATTGGTTGTGAATTTGCTAATGATTTAGCTGCTTCTGGTGTGCAGGTAAATCTTGTGGGTCGTTCGGCTTGGCCTATGCCACGTTTGCTACCCCAAGCCATTGGCCAGCGTTTGCAATCGTGTTTACAAGCTATAGGTGTCAATTGGCATTTGCAAAATATTGTGGCAAAGATTGATTATCAGGTAGCGCATCAGGTTGAAAGTGGTTATCGGGTTACCCTCAATGATGGACAGATACTTGACGTCGATCTTGTGGTTTCCGCCATTGGTTTGCAGGCTGCCACTGAATTGGCACTTACGGCAGGTATTGCATGTGATAAGGGCATCAAAGTAGATAAATATTTGGCGACCAATGTGGCGTCTATTTATGCCTTGGGTGATGCCATTGAAATTGATGGCCAGCTAATGCCCTATATTGCGCCTATTTATTGGGGAATTCAGGCCCTAGCCAAAACCCTGACTGGCACAATAACTGAGGTTAACTATCCACTGATGACGGTTATGGTCAAAACGCCCGCCTGTCCACTAAGCTTATTACCTGTGCCACTGGGTTTAGAAGGTAATTGGCAAATTGACTCTGAGGGTGAGGGCATGGTGGCTCGTTTTATTGACCAAAAGGGTAGGTTACAGGGCTTTGTATTACAAGGTGATAAGGTTGATTTAAGGGCTCAATTATTAGATCAAATTAAGCAAGATATAGACACGTAACTGTTTGAATGTCATTGAATTTATATATATGAGACAAGTTATTTATATATTTGCGACATTTTTAACTTTTTTTTAATGCTTACTTGCAACCTGAATAAAGGACGCTAATATCTGTACTTGGTGACATCGCTACTGTTTCATGCCTAAGGTCATAAGAGGAGCCACTGATGACGAAAGCTGAATTGATTCGAAAGAACCGTTACAAATTACATAACCATATTATTCAAAAGCGTGATACTGGTAAGTGGTGGGTATTCCCTTATGATCCCATGAGAGAAGGCTGTATTACTACCCAAGATGCAGTGGTATTTGCTGCCCATGACTTACAAGAAGCACAGCATTGGTTAAATGAACGTTATGATGCTGATTGCGCCCTCGCTTAATTGGCACTAACATCCCCAGCGGTTTATTCAAACTGCGCCAACAAGGCTATTTGATTATGGCCTTGAGGATTCTTTTTATTCAAGCTTAGGGCTTTAAGGACAACCTAAATGACCACACCGACTCCCCATATTGATTCCCAAGCGGGCGCCTTTGCTGCGACTGTTTTAATGCCTGGCGACCCGCAACGGGCCAAGTTTATTGCTGATAACTTTTTGCAAGACGTTGTGCAGGTCAATAGTGTACGAGGCATGCTAGGCTACACAGGAACCTATAATGGCCGTGCCATTTCTGTGATGGGCAGTGGTATGGGTATGCCCAGTATCGGTATTTATTCCTATGAACTATTTAGCTCCTATAATGTGGAACGTATTATTCGGATTGGCTCTTGTGGTTCTTATACCGCTGATTTAAACCTATATGATGTCATCATTGCTGATGATGCTTGGAGTGAGTCAACTTTTGCTCGTACACAGGGTGTCAGTGAAGCCGATATTCTCGAGGCTTCACCTGCATTAGTGGCAGCATTAGAGAGCCATGCCAAAGCTTTACAAATTGACTACACCAAGGGTCGTATTCATTCAAGTGATGTGTTTTATCGGCAAAACTTTGATGACTATCAAACTATTCGTGATCAACATGGTTGCCAAGCTGTAGAAATGGAAGCCTTTGCTTTATTTGCTAATGCTCAGGCGACCAATAAACAAGCTGCTTGTGTGTTAACTGTTTCTGATTCGCTAGTTACCCATGAGGCAACAACGGCGGCGGAACGAGAACAAGCCTTTACCAATATGATGAAAATTGCCCTCGAAATGGCGGCTTAAAATTCTATGTTTTTTACCTTTGTACAACGTGTGAATGCCTTACTGTGGCTGACTTTTGGTCTAGTGATGGCCTTTGCTGGCGATTTACTAAATATACTTTTTGCCACACAGTACCCATGGCTTACTGCACCATTGGGTTGGCTATTGCTGGCTTATACTGGCTGGTTATTGCTGATGGGGGGCCGCGCAGCCAAAATGGCGCGGCCACTCAAGGTCTTGGTTATGGTTAATTATGGTTGGAGTGTACTGGTTATCTTATTAATAAGTACTGGGCAGATTATTGTGGCTCCCCTTGGTATCCGTATTGCCATGGTAACGGCCCTATTTACGGCAGCCATAGGATCCTTGCTGTTTCGCCATTATAAACAGCTAATGGGCAAGTACTAGGCACTATATTTAAATTATTAGCGTCTAATTTAAGGTTTCTTTTGGTGTCTTAAGGCTTTTTAAGGCCAAAAGGCGCTGACCCATCACCCCATATAGTCGCCGCCTTGGCTTTCGCTGCCATGCTGCTTGGCTTCTTGGCCTTGCTATTTTTGGCTTTCGTGGGTGTTTGCTTGAGCGGATTTGATTTTTTAGATGGCTTTTTGGCTGCTTGTTCACCATCCTTATGTTGTTTGGCGGCTAAACCTTTGATCTTGAGACGCGATAGGGGCTTACCTTGAGCTTGCTCAACATTGGCAAGTAACTTTCGCTCACTGATATTGACGAGATTAATCGCTAAACCGGCGGAGCCAGCGCGCCCTGTGCGACCCACACGATGCAGATAATCGTCTAAGTTGCGCGCCATATCAAAGTTAATCACCTGATCAATTTCAGCTATATCCAAGCCTCGTGCAGCAACTTCCGTAGCAATCAGCAGTTGAATATGGTGTTGGCGGTACTGTCGGGTAATTTGATTACGTTCATCTTGTGGCAATTCACCATGTAAGGCCACAGCTTGGTGATTGTGGCTTTGCAAAAATGCAGCCAGCTCCTCACTCAATTTGCGGCTATTAACAAAGATTAGGCGCTTGGTGGCTTGTTGGTTAGCCAGTAGCCATACCAGAACCCGTTTTTTATGCTCAATATTGTCACAGATAACCACTTGTTGTTGGATATTGTCTTGCACCTGAGTGGCATCATTTAAGGTCACTTCTTGGGGTGCTTGTAACAAACTATTAGCCATGCTTAACACCTTGGCATTACGCAAAGTGGCTGAATAGAATAAGGTCTGGCGGGCTGGATTGGCCGCAGCGGCAATCATTTCCACATCCTCACAAAAGCCCAACTCCAGCATACGATCGGCTTCATCTACAATAAGCACTTCCAGATTTTCGGTATCTGTATGTCCTTTGCGCTGATGTTCCATAAAACGGCCCGGGGTGGCAATGATAATATCGGGGGTTTTGCGCAATAAGGCCGCTTGAAATTGATAGTCTTCGCCACCTAAAATCAGTGCCACTTGCAAGCGAGTACCTTTGACTAGTTTATTGGTTAGGCTTAAAACCTGATGGGCTAGTTCGCGAGTAGGTGTAAGTACTAGCGCACGCGTGCTATACCCAGTTGGCTGACTTGTCAGTAATTTGTTGATGGCAGGGACCATAAAGGCTAGAGTTTTGCCGCTACCGGTATCGGCACTCATTAACAGGTCTTGGCCAGCAAAAGCAACTGGCATACCTGCTTCCTGAGCTTTGGTGGCTTTTGCAAAACCTTGCTTGGTTAGGTTTTGTAACAGGCGGGGGTTTAATTCTAGATCGGCAAATTTCATTCAAGGTACAAAGCGGCTAAGTAATCTTGCATTTTACCATGTAAATGGTCTGGTCGGCATCAGCACAGTGACTTCTGGTATTTTTACCTAGAAACAGTGGCGAGTGCATTTGACAAGCATTCAGTAAGCACAGTATTGATCAGGTTATGTTACAATAGCGCCGCTATTTACCAGATTAATTATCAAGCATATGTCTAATCTTGCCACCGAAACCCCTATGTCGGAGTAT
>DNNY01000082.1 GCA_003497765.1 Oceanospirillaceae bacterium | reverse complement strand
CTGTTGCAACAAATGCAATTAGGTTATTTGCAGGATCGTGTTACCCATAAATTATCAGGGGGTGAAAAGCGCCTAGTTGCCTTAGCTTCGGTACTGGCTATGGAGCCAGAAGTATTATTGCTAGATGAACCAACGAATGCATTGGATGAAGCAAACGAGGCATTGCTAATAGATATTTTGCAACAACTTCCCCAGGCTATGGTGTTGGTGAGTCATGATCCGCATTTTCGACGCAAAATTGGCAATCGAACCCTACGTTTAAGCGAAGGAAAATTAATTGAACCAAATGCCGCATGCCGTCATGCTGTAGCTAGTTAATTTTAGGCTTGGATACCGAACTGGCTAAAGGGAATATAGTCAACTTCACTACCAGCAGCAATATAGGTGATATCTTCTGCCACTTCCACAAGCCCATGGGCCTTGGTCATGGAGGTAAGAATACCTGAACCATGTGTGGCACTGCGCTTAAGCATCACACTACCATCAGCTTGTGTCTCTGGAAAAACACGAATCCACTCACGTCTACCAGATTTTTTATTGAGATTAAAGCCAAGTTTTTGTGGATAGCAGGTAGGTCTTTGCCAGCCAGCACCTGCTAAGGCTTTAATCAGGGGCGCGCCAAACATAAGGCTACATACATTCGCTGCTACAGGATTGCCAGGTAAGCCAAGGAATAAGGTTTGATCATTGTTTAATGTACCAAAGGCGAGGGGGCGACCTGGTTTGATGGCCACGCGCCAAGCATAGACTTGTCCAAGATTATTAAGAACCTGGTGAATATGGTCATGATCCCCCGTGCTGGCGCCACCGGAAGTGACAATCAAATCATGGTTATGGGCTGCATTTGATAGAGCTGCATAAAGACTGTCGTAATCGTCAGCGATAATACCTAGATCAGTTACCTCACAATGCAGATCTTGATATAGGGCTTTGAGTAAATAGCGGTTTACATCATAAATACCATTGTCAGGCAGTTTGCTACCTATTTCGTAGACTTCATCACCCGTGGAAAACAAAGCCACCTTAACTGGTTCATATACAGGTAACTGGGTATGACCAGTCGCTGCCGCTAAACCAATATCTTGTGGGCGCAGGGATTGTCCTTTGGCGAGAATAATGTCGCCTTTACGCACATCTTCACCACGTGGTCGCCAATTGGTATTGGCTTTGGTATGGGGGTGGAAATGGCATTTATTTTCTCGGCCCTCGACATCTTCCTGCATCACAATTGTATCAGCCCCTGAAGGCATTCTGGCGCCAGTAAATACCCTGAGGCAGTGCCCTGAAGTAAGCACTAGGTTATTAACAGCGCCTGCGTTCGCTTCACCATCCATAGCTGGTAAGCAATAATTATTGGCTTCAAGATCAGTATGCTTAATAGCCCAGCCATCGACAGCGACATTGTCAAAGCGCGGGCTATCAAAGTGGCTAACAATATCATTAGCTAAAACTAAATTATGACACTGGTCTAAGTCTAACAAGTGCTGTCTGCCGTGAGCTTGTACTTGTTGTTGCATATTGTCCCAAACTGTTTGTGCTAGCATTAAGTTTTGGGCTGGATCATAGCAATCGTTAAGGTTTGTTGGGGATGCTATAGGTGTCGATAAACCAGTTTCTTGTAATAACCAATCAGTAATTTGCTCAATATTATTTAAATCAAGAATGGGCAAGTCGGATTCAACCGTATCTAGGTTAGTGGCAATAGCTTTAATATTGGGCACCTGATCAGCTAACAGGCCATTTTTATTAACTTCTCTAATGACCTCAATTTTATTATGTGTTGCTTGTTTGTAGCCTTCCACAATCACCAAATCACAGGCGCTAAAATGGGTCACTAATTGCTCAAGGGATGCTTCAGGTTCTGCACCATATTCATGCATTAAAGCCCAGCGTTTGCCTGTAGCTAGCATGGTCTCACTGGCGCCAGCAGCACGGTGACGATAGCTATCCCGGCCTGGTTGATCCAAATCAACATCGTGATGGGCGTGTTTAATGGATCCAACCTTATAGCCGCGTTGGGTTAGATTCGCGATTAGGCGCTCTACGAGAGTCGTTTTGCCGTTGTTTTTCCAGCCAACTATGCCAAATACTTGCATGCTTCTTCTTAATAGGTATATAACATACTTATTGTACATCTATTCAGATGTTTTGGGCTTGTGTGTTTGCGTCTTTTTTATATTTGTTCTGATACCTTGATCAAGGTCGCAACCAAATAAGTTTACTTGTTTAGCTTTCTGCACAATAGGCAACAATTTTTGGACTCTAATATAATCTAGAGTTTCTGGTTGGTTTAATTATATGGTTGACCCGATGACAAAATATTCAGGCTTTAGCCTTTTTAAGCATGCTTTAAAACATCATGAAGATTGGCAAAAAACATGGCGTAGCCCGCGTCCCAAAAAATCTTATGATGTCATCATTGTTGGCGGGGGTGGTCATGGTTTAGCGACGGCCTATTACTTAGCCAAAGAGCATGGTATTACCAATGTTGCAGTGTTAGAAAAAGGTTACTTAGGCGGGGGTAATACCGCTCGCAATACTACTATCGTGCGTTCCAATTATTTATGGGACGAATCCTCTAAGCTATACGATCATGCCTTGGATCTTTGGTACGGACTAAGCCAAGAGTTAAACTATAATGTAATGTTTAGTGCGCGTGGGGTTTTGAATTTGGGTCATAACTTACAGGATATGCGAGATATTGAACGGCGCGTCAATGCCAATCGTCTGAATGGTATAGATGCAGCTGTATTAAATACCCAAGAAGTTAAAGAAATTGTCCCCATTATCAATGACTCTGCCGATATTCGTTATCCTATCTTAGGTGCCTCTTGGCAGAAAACAGGGGGTGTTGCTCGTCATGATGCTGTTGCTTGGGGCTTTGCCCGTGGTGCTGATCAGTTAGGTGTAGAACTGATTCAACAATGCGAAGTCACGGATATTGTGGTTGAACAAGGTGCTGTTACCGGTGTACAAACCAATCAGGGCTTTATTGGAGCCAAAAAAGTAGGCTGTGTGACTGCTGGCAATTCGGGAGTAGTCGCAGCTATGGCAGGTATTCGTTTACCGGTGGAGTCCCATCCCTTACAAGCACTCGTATCGGAACCGATTAAACCCATTATTGATACCGTGGTTATGTCCAATGCCGTGCATGCTTATGTCAGCCAATCAGATAAAGGTGATCTGGTAATTGGGGCGGGTATTGATGCCTATAATGGCTATGGTCAACGAGGCAGTATGCATATTATTGAACATACGTTATCGGCAATATGTGAGCTGTTCCCCATGTTTAGTCGGGTGCGTATGAATCGGACCTGGGGTGGTATTGTGGACACCTGTCCTGATGCTTGCCCCATTATCTCTAAAACCAGTGTTAACGGTTTGTATTTTAATTGTGGCTGGGGTACCGGTGGCTTTAAAGCGACCCCTGGTTCTGGCCATGTGTTTGCCCATACAGTGGCCCATGATGATCCCCATCCATTGGCAGCGCCATTTTCTATCGATCGATTTAATACGGGTCATTTGATTGATGAGCATGGTGCCGCCGGCGTGGCGCACTAGGAGACAAACAATGTTACATATCTATTGTCCATATTGTGAAGAAATGCGCGAAGAAGAGGAATTTTCCTACTCTGGCGAAGCCCATATCGTGCGCCCTAAAGATCCCGAATCCCTTACTGATGATCAGTGGGGGGATTATTTATTTTTCCGTACAAATCCACGTGGGCTTCACCATGAAATGTGGCATCACAGTGCTGGCTGTCGGCGCTATTTTAATGTTACTAGGGATACCCGCACATATCTTATTTATGAAACTTACAAGATAGGTGAAAAACCAACTGTAACTGGAGAAAAGTCATGACTAATAGACTAAACCAGTGCAACCGTATGGCAGAGGGTGGGCGCATTGATCGGAGCAAGCCTTTAACATTTACCTGGAATGGTAAAGACTATCAAGGTTATCAAGGTGACACCCTTGCTTCTGCCATGTTAGCTAATGGTATTAAAGTGGTTGGTCGCAGCTTTAAGTATGCGCGGCCTAGGGGAATATTTGGTCACGGAGCCGAAGAGGCCAACGCTCTAATGCAGTTGGGCGAAGGCAAAGAAACTATTCCTAATCCTAGGGCCACACAGATTGAATTATTTGATGGTCTTACGGCGAAAGCGACTAATGGCTGGCCCAGTGTTGATTTTGACCTAATGCATTGGCTTGGCAAATTAGGGGGCAAGATGATGCCCGTAGGGTTTTACTATAAAACCTTTATGTGGCCAGAAAAAATGTGGATGACTTACGAGAAGTTTATCCGCAAAGCGGCTGGTTTTGGCCATGTCTCGGCCCACCCTGATCCAGATATTTATGACAAACTCAACCAACATTGTGATGTTATGGTGGTGGGTGCTGGCCCAGCTGGTTTAGCTGCTGCTTTAGAAGCAGGTCGGGCTGGTAAGCGTGTGAT
>DNNY01000077.1 GCA_003497765.1 Oceanospirillaceae bacterium | reverse complement strand
CCAACCGGTACGGAAATGGCTGCGCCAGTGTTGGATACATCTAGACCACGGCTTAGACCTTCGGTCTGGCCCATGGCGATTGTGCGTACCACGCCGTCACCTAACTGCTGTTGAACTTCCAAAGTAATACCTTTGCTGTCAACGGTCAGAGCGTCGTATACCTTTGGCACGTTGTCTCGTGGGAATTCCACGTCGATTACTGCGCCGATAATCTGTACGATTTTTCCGCTACTCATAATTCTATCCTCTTACCTGTACCGGTTATACGGCTGCCGCGCCACTAACGATTTCAGAAATTTCCTGTGTAATCGCTGCTTGACGGGCCTTGTTGTAAACCATTTGTAAGCTGTCAATCAGCTCACCAGCATTGTCTGTGGCGTTTTTCATAGCCAACATACGTGCCGCTTGTTCACAGGCGTTGTTTTCTACTACGGCTTGATATACCAGGGACTCAACATAACGAGTTAAAAGGCCAGTGAGCAACTCACGGGCATCTGGCTCGTAGAGGTAATCCCAATGGTGACTCATACCGTCATCATTTGGGTCTGCCTGCAGTGGCAAAAGCTGTTCCACGGTGGGGGTCTGTGTCATGGTATTAACAAAATTGTTATATACCACGTACAGGGCGTCCAACCGGCCTTCATCATAATTATCGAGCATAACTTTAACCGAGCCGATTAACTCGGCGGCTTCAGCCTTATCACCCAATTGGGTTTTGCTCGCTACAACGTTGCCGCCGTAGTTATTGAAGAAGGATGCTGACTTAGAACCAATAGCACAGATATCAATCTCTCTACCATTGTCATTCTGTTCAGACATAGCTTGTACAGTTTGCTTGAACACGTTGATATTCAAGCCACCACACAAACCACGGTCGGAAGAAACCACGATATAACCCACACGCTTCAACTCTCGTTGCTGCAGATACAGGTGCTTGTATTCAGGGTTGGACCGAGCTAAGTGGGCGATCACCTGACGCATCTTATCAGCGTAGGGACGGCTCTCTTGCATTCTGTCCTGAGCTTTACGCATCTTACTAGCGGCCACCATTTCCATGGCACTGGTAATCTTTTGCGTACTCTGAATACTTGCAATCTGGGTCTTAATTTCTTTTCCGACTGCCATATTCTTACCTATTTTGGTATCCGACTTAGGCACCTAATGGCAGGTGCCAGGGTCATTACCAGGTTTGTGTTGCCTTAAATTTCTCAACGCCTGCTTTAAAGGTGGCTGCGATATCGTCATTGTAGTCGCCAGATTCATTTACCTGACCCATAACGTCAGCATGCTCGCTATTCATATAAGCTAGCAAAGCTGCTTCAAAATCACCCACTTTATTCAGTTCAACATCATTTAAGAAGCCTTCGTTAGCAGCAAACAAACTCACTGCCATTTCCGCTACACTCATTGGGGAGTATTGGTTTTGCTTCATCAATTCTGTTACGCGTTGACCGTGTTCCAACTGGGCACGAGTCGCATCATCCAAGTCAGAGGCAAACTGAGAGAAAGCCGCCAGTTCACGGTACTGAGCCAAGGCTAGTCGAACACCACCACCAAGCTTCTTGATGACTTTGGTTTGCGCTGCACCACCAACACGGGATACGGACAAACCAGCATTTATCGCAGGACGGATACCGGCGTTAAACAAGTCTGTTTCCAAGAAGATCTGGCCGTCGGTAATGGAGATAACGTTGGTCGGTACGAAAGCCGATACGTCACCACCTTGGGTTTCGATCACAGGCAAGGCTGTTAGGGAACCGGTTTTACCTTTCACTTCGCCATTAGTGAAGTCTTCAACGTACTTAGCATTAACGCGCGAAGCACGCTCCAACAAACGGGAGTGCAAATAGAATACGTCACCAGGATAGGCTTCGCGACCCGGTGGACGACGTAACAACAGGGAAATCTGACGATAAGCCCAAGCTTGCTTGGTCAAGTCATCATAAATGATCAGGGCATCTTCACCACGATCACGGAAATATTCACCCATGGCACAACCAGCATAAGGTGCTAAGAACTGCATAGCCGCTGAGTCAGCAGCGCCAGCGTTAACGACAATGGTGTGAGCCATAGCGCCATGTTCTTCCAACTTACGTACCACGTTAGCTACGGTAGATTGCTTCTGACCAACAGCAACGTAGACACACTTAACACCGGTGCCTTTTTGGTTGATGATGGCGTCAATGGCGATGGCAGACTTCCCTGTTTGACGGTCACCGATGATCAATTCACGCTGACCACGACCAACTGGTACCATGGCGTCGATTGCTTTCAGACCCGTTTGTACTGGCTGATCAACCGATTGACGCTCGATTACACCTGGGGCCACCTTTTCTACGGCGTCAGTCAGTGCAGTTTCGATTGGGCCTTTGCCATCAACAGCATTACCCAATCCATCTACTACACGACCTAGCAGTTCAGGACCGACAGGTACTTCTAAGATACGGCCAGTACAACGAGCTGTTTGGCCTTCGACCAAGCCTTCGTAATCACCTAGAACTACTGCACCTACTGAGTCGCGTTCTAAGTTCATCGCCATACCATAAATATTGCCAGGGAATTCAATCATTTCCCCGTACATCGCGTCAGCTAGACCGTGGATCAATACGATACCATCGGAAACACTGACAATTGTGCCCTCATTTTGGGCTTCAGACGAAACATCAAGTTGCTCAATACGCGACTTAATGATTTCGCTTATTTCTGAAGGATTTAGTTGCTGCATGCTTTATTTCCTCACACTCAGGCGTTTAAGGCTTCTGCCAGTTTACCTAGCTTGCCACGTACTGAACCATCGACCACTAAATCACCCGCGTGGATGATTACTCCACCGATCAAAGACGCATCGGTGTTGACGTTGACAGTCACTTCTCGTGACAGCTTGGCAGTTAATGCCTGAGCCAGTTTGTCTTGTTGCTCATTGCCTAATTCAAAAGCGCTAGTAATAGATACTTCTACTGACTTTTCCTGATTTGCTTTCAGTATGGCAAATAAATTGGCCACTTCTGGTAGCAAAGACAGACGCTTATTCTCGGCAAGCAGGCTTACAAAATTTTGTGCCTGCTCGGAAACGGCTTGACTGGCGTTACAAACGTCGATCACTAGCTGTGCTTTTTTGGTGTTAGCCAAAGCGGGGTTTTCCAATGCGACTTTCATGTCAGCATCGACTACCGCCGCAGCAGCCAGATTCAAAAACTCAGACCAGCTACTCAGGTCACCCTGAGCCAGAGCTGTTTCAAAAGCAGCCTTGGTGTAAGGGCGGGCAATAGTAATGGATTCAGCCATTGTTAACCTCTCTTACAGTTCAGCTGCCAATTTATCGACAAGCTCTTGGTGGTTGTTCATATCGACAGATGCACCCAGAATTTTTTCCGCACCGGTAACAGCCAAAGTGGCTACTTGGGCACGCAAAGCTTCTTTAGCGCGATTTACCTCCTGCTCGATTTCAGCTTGAGCGGCGGCCTTAATGCGGTCGCTTTCAGACTGAGCGGCAGTTTTTGCTTCGTCGATAATCTGACTTGCACGCTTGTTTGCCTGCTCGATCAACTCGGCGGCACGCGCTTTACTTTCCTGCAATTCTGCTTCCACAGATTGCTGGGCTGCTTCCAGATCACGCGCAGCTTTATCGGCAGCGTCTAGTCCTTCGGCAATCTTCTTTTGACGTTCAGCCAAAGCCGCAGTTAGCGGTGGCCAAACATACTTCATGCAAATCAGCACAAAGATAACAAAAGATATGATCTGCCCTAAAATTGTCATGTTGATGCTCATGGCAAGACCTCTTGTATCCGTTTAGGGTTGATTAAACTATCCTTTATGCAACCGCAAACATGATGTACAGAGAGATACCAACACCAATCATTGGTACCGCGTCAGTTAGGCCCATCATGATAAAGAACTGGGTACGTAGCAGAGGAATCAGTTCAGGTTGACGCGCAGCGCCTTCCAAAAACTTACCACCCAGAACACCGATACCAACAGCAGCGCCAACAGCAGCCATACCCAAGATCAATGCTCCAGCAATGTACAGTAATGCCATTTCCATTAGATTTTCTCCAGTTTGAGATTTAAGTTAATAATTAAAGTTAATAAATTTAGTGATGGTCGTGAGCCATCGCCAAGTAAACTATGCTCAGCACCATAAAGATGAATGCTTGCAATGTGATTACTAGGATGTGGAACAAGGCCCACGGCACAGACAGCAGGAACTGAGCCCAGAAGGGTAGTAACGCTATCAGAATAAAGATCATCTCGCCGGCATACATATTACCGAACAGACGCAAGGCCAAGGAAATTGGCTTCGCTAGAAGACCAACCAACTCTAGGAATAGGTTAAAGGGTAGGGCCCACTTACCTAGAGGCTGGAGGCTTAGTTCAGCCAAGAAGCCACTAATGCCTTTTTGTTGGATTGAATAAAAGATGATTAGCACAAAAACTGCCAAAGACAGGCCTAGAGTAATGTTAAGGTCAGTTGATGGTACTATCTTCATATACTCAATACCGGCAAGATAAGCGGCATGAGGAATCCAATCAACGGGAATCAAGTCCATCAAGTTCATCAGGAAAACCCAGACAAAGATAGTCAATGCCATAGGTGCAATCATGCTATTTTTGTGATGGAAAACACTTTTGACGTTGTCATCAACAAATTCAACAATCATTTCAATAAAGTTTTGCATACCCCCCGGTACACCGGTGGTTGCTTTCTTTGCTACTCGACTAAATAGCCAAACAAATAAGATACCAAGGCCAACAGACCAGATCATGGAGTCAACGTTAATTGCCATAAAGCCCATCTCAGAGGCTTCCTGACCATTTGACGCAAATACCCAGCCTTTTTCAGGGTGGTTACCATAGGTTAAGTTGGTAAGGTGGTGAGTTATGTACTCGGAGGACGTAAGCGTGCCACTAGCCATGTTATTTCCCACTATCGATTCATAGAAGTTTGTTTAGCTATTACTACCGGCAAAAAAGCAGCTAGCACTTGCGAGCCAATAAAGGCTAATAGCAGTGCTAAACTATCTAGCGGTTTCACAAAACCAAAGGCCAG
>DNNY01000055.1 GCA_003497765.1 Oceanospirillaceae bacterium | reverse complement strand
GTATATGCTTTTCCATCCAGCAAAACTATGCTGCAGAGCTGTTTTTAGTCACTTTTCAGTAAAAATCCCCCCTTCTTAAACCATTAGTCTCACAAGCATACCAAGTGTTGACCTGATAAGGCATAATCAACCTTAAATTAGCTAGCAAATATTAACCATGATGATACCGCGTTTTTTCTTACATCCAGTGGGCGGTGCCATCATCGTTGCGGCCATCTGGGGTATTAACGTTATTCTTATGAAAATGGCTATGGATGAAATGCCGCCCCTAGCTTTTACTACTTTTCGTTTTTTTGCCTTAGCTCTTCTGCTACTCCCCTTTGTTAAATTAAGTTGGTCTCAGTTTCGCCAATTACTACCCTTGGCCTTAGTGATGGGTATGGGGCACTTTCACCTATTAGCCGTAGGTTTAACTTACGTACCCGGTGTTATTGCGAGTTTTTGTTTACTCCTCGGTGGCCCTTTATCATCATTCTTAGGCTATTTACTGTTAAAAGAACGCTTAACCCGTTGGCAAGTACTGGCCATTTTTTTGGCCACACTGGGCGCTACTGCACCCTCATTTTTATCAGGTAGTATCAGCTTGCAAATAGGCATGGTGATTGTTATCTGTAGTACTTGCTTCTGGGCCTTGGGCAATATTCAGGTAAGACGTTTACCGCAACTCCCCATATTGGCAATGCAATTCTGGATAGCCATTATTACCGCACCCATTAGCTATGTATCTTATATATTTAGTGGTGACGGTACCCCCATGTGGCACTACCTAACAGCACCAACAACAGCGATTCTAATCTATGTGGTGGTAGGCTCATCGATCATAGCCTATGCTTTATGGTACCGGCTTATTCACTCTCATGGTATTCAGCATGTAGCGCCATTTATGCTACTGCAACCCATGTTTACCTTGCTGGCCGGTTACCTTATTTTGTCTGAAGCTTTAACGCTCTGGCAATGGATAGGCAGTGGCATTACGTTAATAGCTATGTATGCATACCAACGTCTGCAAAAGCAACGTATGTAATGGCTATGCTGGGCAGATAATTTTGCCTAAAAAGATAACCAGTATTGTTACTTATCAACAGCCACACCTTCATGCTTTAGCAAATAAGCCTTAGCAGACAGGCCACCACTAAAGCCGGTTAACTGGCCATTAGCACCAATCACACGATGGCAAGGAATAATGATAGGAATAGGATTATGACCATTAGCTGCGCCAACAGCTCTGACCGCTTTTGGACGCCCAATAGCCTTGGCTAATTGCCCATAAGAGCAAACTTCACCAAAAGGTATACGTTGCAACTGCTGCCATACTTGGCGCTGAAATTCTGTACCAACAGGAGCCAAAGACAAATCAAAAGTCTGGCGTCGGCCAGCAAAGTAGTCCCTAAGCTGATTCTGCGCTTCGGCTAACAAATCAGTCTGCCTTTGCCACTCTGGAGCTGGTTGTTGTGCCTTATTGGCTTGCGGCAAACCAACATAGGCGAGTTCTTCACCTATCCCTGCCAGCAATAATTTACCCAAGGGTGTTGATAAGTAGGTATATCCTAGCACTGTCTACTCCATACACGATTTATTAATATATTAGTATTAATACCAGGCATCATCCATAGCGGCTTTTTTGCGCCCAATAAAATCCAACATAGCTTCATCAATTGCCACATCCATTGCTGGCATTTCATATTCATCTAACATAGTTTTCATGCGCTCATAAGCTCGCTCTGCAGCCGTTTTACTGCCATTTTCTTGCCATTGCTCATAACTATCAGAATCAGACATTTGGGCATCATAAAAGGCTGTTTGGTAGTTGGCCATGGTGTGGGAACACCCCAAAAAGTGGCCCCCTGCCGGCACTTCTTGGTAAGCATCGGCAGCCAAACTATTTCTATCAACGGTTATGCCACTCAATAGACGCTGGTAGCCACCCAAACGATCAGCATCCAAGATCAGTTTTTCATAACCCATTGCCAGGCCGCCTTCAAGCCAACCGGCAGCATGTAAAACATAATTTGCACCGGCTAAAGCCGTGGCGTGCATGGAGTCAGCACTCTCAAACGCTGCTTGAGCATCACAAATTTTTGCGGCCGTCAGTGAACCACCACAACGCAAAGGAATGCCCAAGCGCCGAGCTAATTGCCCAATCATATAGTTAGACATTACAGGCTCTGGCATACCAAAGGTTGGCGCTCCAGATTTTAAACTCATCGAGGAGAGAAAATTCCCCATCACAAACGCCGCACCAGGTTTAACCAACTGACTAAATGCCCCTGCTGCCATCGCTTCTGCTAGGGCCTGTGCGACCCCTGCGGGGGTAGTAACAGGACCCATGGCACCCCCCAAAATAAAAGGCGCAACTATAATAGCCTGATTGGCTTCACAATAAACCTGAATAGCCTCAGATGCGACCTTGTCAATCATCATGGGCGAATTCATATTAACATTGCCCATAATAACGACATTTTGCTGCATAAAATCAGCACCAAAGACAATCTTCGCCAAGTCAACAGAGTCCTCAGCCCTTTCCTTGGCGGTAATCATCCCCAACAATGGCTTATCTGAATAACGTAAGTGACCATACACCATATCCAAATGACGTTTGTTAACTGGCACATCACATGGTTCTACCAAAACCCCTCCAGAATGATGTAAGTAGGGTAAATCCTTAACTAATTTAACCAAATTATTAAAATCAGCTATGGTTCCATATCGACGCCCGTTTTTTAAGTCATATATAAAAGGGGAGCCATAGGCCGGAGCAAAGACTTGATTGCGACCACCGATACGCACAGTTTTCTGGGGATTTCTTGCCACTTGGGTAAATTCAGGAGGGATTGTTGCGCATAACTTTCTGGCCAAACCATCTGGGAAGCGTGCCGTAACGCCTTGAACATCCACGCCTCCTGCGCGCAAAATATCTAATGCTTTGGGGTCTTGGCGAAATTCAACACCCACTTCAGCTAATAACCAATCGACATGGGCTTCAATAGCCTCCAACTGCTCTACAGAACAAAAATCAAAGTAAGGTATATTGCGTTCAATAAAAGGTGGAACATAATCCAATGATCTTGGCCGTCCACGTTGACGATTGCGCTTAACCATAAATCCCCCTGACCGAATAAATTAAGCCAATTGTAATCTCTAATTACTTGTCAGACAGCCAAACTATAGTTAATCTATATATAAGTTAAACTTATATTAATAACAAATATTATGTGTGCCAAACTTGCTTCATCACAAGACCCAAACCGCCTACCATTACATGGTTTAGCTGTGTTCGAAAGTGTGGCTAGAAATGGATCAATGTCATCTGCAGCAAAGGCTTTAGGGCTTACTCAACCTGCTGTTAGCCAAGCTCTTAAAAAGCTAGAACAGCAATTAGAAGTCAATTTAGTCATGCGCCACAGAAATGGTATTGAATTGACTAAAGCAGGCCAAGAATTATTTATGTCTTCTGTACAGAGCTTTGATCTATTACTCAATACCATCAACGCGATTCGCCAACCCAAAAGTGGTCAGCAAGAAGTGACCCTCAGTCTCTCTACGGCCACAGCTACCTATTGGCTACTACCAAGCATTGCTGAGTTTTATCAGCAGTTTCCAAATATTCTGGTCAATATTATTTCCCGTGATAATGATAGCAATCTTAAAAGTGGCCACTACGATCTCGCTATTCCTTTGTCTGCACAGCCATTTTCCCAGCAAGACTTTCATATCTGGCCACTGCTTGACGAAGTCGTGTTCCCAGTTTGCAGCCCAGATTTACTTGAACACCACAATTTAACTGCTAGCAATATCAATATCGCAGCGCTACAACAGCTGCCCCTAATTCATTTGGAAAATAATCCTGAAGCTCGTATTAGCTGGTATGCTTGGGTTCAAGCAAGCAATCAAAAACCACAGCTAAGCTTAATTGAAGAAGAGATACCTGCCCATTTTATGCGTGGACAAACCTATAGTGATTACTTTGTTGCTTTATCAGCTGCCATAGCTGGCCAGGGAGTGGC
>DNNY01000011.1 GCA_003497765.1 Oceanospirillaceae bacterium | reverse complement strand
TTGGCCATAAGGGGAGGCTATGCCATTAAAAATTACCTGTGCATTGTTGGTGGTCAACTGATCGACTTGGGTATTAAGCTGGGCGGCAGCGGCTTTTAAAATTAGTTGTCGAGCGCTGGCGCCAATTTGCCGCATCGGCATATAAAAATGATTGATAGAGGCGGAGCCCCCTGTCAATTGCATCCCCATACCACTATTAAATTTGCTACTTAAAGGCGCTTGGCGAACTTCTATTGTTTCCCAGTCGGCATCTAATTCATCAACTACAAGCTGGGCGATACTAGTATTCACGCCTTGTCCCATTTCAGCACAAGGCGTGGTTAAAATAATATGGTTATCGGTGCCAATAAATAACCAGTTATCCATTTCATCCTGAGGGGCCACATTACCATGCCGCAGTTGCATCTCAGGCCCACTGCTATCACTGGCGCAGCCAATCAATAAACCACCAGCACTAATGGCCGCTGTGGTTTGCAAAAAACGTCGACGAGATAGGGATTTTGGTTGCATCGCTAGCCCTCCTGTTCAGTGGCGTCATCGGCCAGTTCTTGAGCCAGTTCAAAAGCTCTATGCATAGCTGGCAAAATACGGTTATAGGTGCCACAGCGACAAATATTATTCATTTGTTGCTTAATAAAATCAGTAGAGGGAGGGGTGTTATGTTGGGCCTGTTTTAGCAACGCTGTAGCCACCATAATCTGGCCTGATTGACAGTAGCCACACTGGGGCACATCCCATTCCAGCCAGGCCTGTTGCACAGGGTTCAGTTGGCCAGCACTAGCCACCCCTTCAATAGTTGTTATAGCTTGGCCTTGCAGAGCCGAGGCAGGCACGCTACATGAACGTACAGGTTGATTATTAACCAAAACGGTACAGGCGCCACATTGGCCAATACCACAGCCAAATTTGGTGCCAGTTAGTCCAGCCTCTTCGCGAATGGCCCATAATAATGGGGTATCAGCATCGACCTCGACGGAGATTTCCGTGCCATTGATAGTCAGGATGGTCATACCTATCCTCCTAGCTAGCTTTATGCATAGTTTTATTATTAATAATATTGTATCCAGTCGCAGCTGAGCAGGTTTCTGTCAGCATACATTTGGCAACCTGTTTGCTATGTATAGCACGAAATGAGCTTGGGGTAATGTTAGCGGTTAGTTTGGCAAAATAAATGGCTATTTTTTCGCCCAAACGGAATTCACTTCGTTGTCCCAATAATAGGGATGGCTGAAACACAAGTGTAGTCTTTAAATCTAGAGCCTGTAAAGCTGATTCCAGTTCACCCTTGACCCTGTTATAGAATATTCTGGAATTGGCATTGGCGCCGGCAGCGGTAACAACACTATAAACAGAAGCATTCCAAGCTTTAGCTGCCTTAGCAAAAGCCAATGGATAAGCATAATCGACTTGTCGAAAATTAGCCTGGCTACCTGCTACTTTAATGGTAGTGCCTAAACAGCAATAGACGTGATCCACAGGAAATAATTCCTCTATTAAGGGATTATCAAAATTGATAATACGCTCGTCTAATTTGTCATGGACTATGCCTAATGAGTTTCTAACTGGGGCAATCACTTTATGATACATTTCTGAAGCCAAGCATAATTTAAGCACTTCTGCGCCGATTAAGCCTGAGGCCCCGATGATCAATGCTGATTTTTGCTCTATCATTTCCTAACCTTTTGCTGCTTGTGGCGTGTTATTGCCATATTTTTTCTGGCATGGCTTCACGCCACCAAAGCGGGGTGGGCGGCACATTATCTAGCCTTACTTCCTGACCAAATTGTGGCGTAAGTAAATTCACATTGTGTTGTTCAGATAATACCAGTAAACGTTCAAAAGGTTCGTACCAATCTTGGAGGGCCAAATCAAAGGTGCCATTGTGAACGGGCATCATATAAGTGCCCTGCAAATCCAAATGGGCCTGTATACTATCTTCAGGAAACATATGCATATCGCGCCAGAACTCATTGTAAGCACCTGTTTCCACCATTGTCACGTCAAATGGGCCATACTTTTCGCCAATGGCTTTAAAACCATCAAAGTAGCCAGAGTCGCCACTAAAGTACAAATTCTGTTGCCCACTTTGAATCACCCAACTAGCCCATAGAGAGCGATTACGGTCAAACATGCCTCGGCCAGAAAAATGCTGGGCTGGGGTGGCAACATATTTGATACCATTAATAACCCGTTCTTCCCACCAGTCTAATTCGATAATTTTATCTTGGCTAACCCCCCAGCTAAGCAACTTTTGCCCCACTTTTAAGGGGGTAACAAATAGCGTTACTTTATGTTTCAGCTGTTTAATGGTGGCTTTGTCCAAATGGTCATAATGATTATGGCTAATGACGACCACATCAATAGTGGGGATATCAGCCGCACTAATAGGGCTTTGATGAAAACGTTTAGGTCCAAACCATGGCACTGGTGAAGCACGCTCACTGAGCATTGGGTCGGTGATGATTAATTGGCCATTAAGGCGTATTGCCATAGAAGCATGACCCAGCCGAAATAATGCGTCAGATGGTTCTTGCAGTTGCTCTGTGGTGACAGTTGTTATAGGGATGGCTAAGGTAGGTGCTGGTGCCACCCGTTCAGCATTAAAATAGGCACTGCTAATTTGCCAAAAGCTCGCTTTTTCCGTGTTTTTAGGCGTTGCTAAATTAGCAAACTTATCGCCCTCACTACCCTTATTAAGACTTGAGCAACCAATGTTTAACAGCATTGATGCGGCAGCAACAAACAGAATTTTGAATTTCATTTTGCTCAATTATTAACTTAGGGACAAAGTGCAGTGTACAAATTAAGTTTTGAAGAGTAAATCGCTTAGCCAAACCTTTGTTACTAAAAGTGTATGTATTAACACAATGATGCTTGTCATTGTCCACTATGGCAGTGTGAGTTATAGGCAGAAAATAGGACAGGTGTGTTACGGCAAAAGAAGATTTTGCTAGAAGGTATGCTTAACTTTATAAAAATAGGTCTAAGTGGGCAGGGTATTCCCTGCCCAAGGGATTTCCAGTAGCTAGTTAGCTGTTATTGGATCATGGCATTTAACCACTCTTTAACCCAAGCTTTACGTTGGGTATTGACTTGCTCATCATCTAGCTTAAGTACTTTGGCTGGGTTAATAAGCTTGCCATAGGCCTCTGGCATTGCTACAGCTGAACTAACAGGGTACATAACATTAGTTAAAGGGACATGCTGCTGGAACTCATGGCTAACCATAAACTCAAGGAACTCATCAGCCAATGCTGATTGGTCTGAGTGGGCTAATTTGGCCGCTACTTCTACTTGTAAATAATGACCTTCGTCAAAAGCAGCTGCTTGGTAACGATCAGTACCTTCAATAGCCATATGGTAGGCAGGGGAACTGCTATAGCTTAATACCATGGGCGCTTCACCAGCTAGGAATAGATTAAAATAAGCTTCGCTCCAGCCTTTGGTGGTGGTCAAAATGTTGTCTGACAATTTAGCCCAAGCCGCAGGTGCCTGATCACCATATACAGATTTAATCCACAACATCAGGCCAAGACCTGGAGTACTGGAACGCGGATCTTGAATGATCACCTTTAACTCTGGATCGGCATTGATAAGTGCATCTAAACTTTGGGGTGGGTTAGGTAAAGCTTCTGTGTCATAAACAAAGGCAAAGTAGCCATAGTCAAAAGGTACAAAAGTATCATCCTGCCATGCAATTGGCATGGCTAGGGCACTAGTATCCACCTGATGTGGGGCAAATAGACCACTGGCCTTGGCTTCATCCACTAGGTTCATATCGAGGCCTAAGACTAGATCAGCTTGGCTATTGGTGCCTTCCAGTTTTACGCGTTGCAACAGCGCCACAGCGTCTTCTAGACCAACAAATTTAATTGTACAGTCACACTGGGCTTCAAAAGCCGGTTTCACCTGTGGTGCCATGCCCCAATCAGAGACAAAAGAATCATAGGTATAAACAATTAATTCGCGGTCATTGGCATGGGCACTAGTGGCCGCAATAGTGCCCATTAACAGGGCAGCAAGGCTTGAGGTAAATCGAGACATAGTTTCTTCCTAATTAAAAATTTTTAATAACTATGACACCATCAAAATTTAACTTGATAGCAACTTGTGCCAACAATAGATACGCAGTCGCATACCTTGTTATGGCAGCAAGCGAGAGGAAGGAGAAATGTAGCTAGAGTGGCTACGATTGGTTTCCTTGTTCCCTACGCTGGCATTATCCAGATCAGGTACAACGGGACTCACTGTTAGTGATCTCAGCCTTTACAGGCACCCCGACAAGTCATAGTGGTGCTATTGTAAATGCCAAACTACTTATTAGGCAAGTAACCAACTTACTTAGTTATGTTGCTTCTTCTTTTGCTTGTCTGACAAACTTGTTTTTGTTGTTTAAAGAGCTACACTGTGGGCGCAACAATAATGTTAGGAAAAGCCTTATATGCGTTTAACCCAAGCCACAATAGATGCTTTTTATAAAGATGGTGCCGTATTAATTAAAGGCTTACTGCACAACCAAGTGGATTTGCTGCGTGCAGGTATAGATAAGAATATGCAGGAACCTGGCCCTTATGCTGCGGAAAATGTTACCGAGGGACATACGGGTCGGTTTTTTGATGACTATTGTAACTGGCCCCGCATAAGTCAATTTGAGCAAGTGGTTTTTCAGTCTCAACTAGCAGAGGTAGCAGCTCAGCTAATGCAATCCCAGTCCGTACAGCTATTCCATGACCATGTTTTGGTGAAGGAGCCGGGTACTTCTCAGCCCACGCCTTGGCACCAAGATAGCCCTTATTATTTTGTTGAAGGGAAGCAAACAGTTAGCTTTTGGTGCCCTGTTGACCCCGTAACTGATGCTACTTTACGCTTTGTGGCAGGTTCTCATAAGTGGCCTAAGCCAGTGTTACCTATTCGGTGGGCTTCAGCAGAGGATTTTTATGCTGGTGAAGACACCTATATGCCTGTTCCCGATCCAGATGCTGAGGGTATGTCAGTGCTAGAGTGGGCCATGCAGCCTGGTGATGTAGTCGCCTTTGATTTTCGTACTCTGCATGGGGCACGAGCGAATACATCTGACCAGCGTCGACGAGCCTTTTCGGTACGTTTACTAGGTGATGATGCGCGCTATGTGGAACGCCCAGGCCGCACTTCACCGCCATTTCCGGACCACCAGATGCAGGCAGGTCAAAAGTTACGTGAGGACTGGTTTCCTATGCTCTATCCAAGAGCTTAAACTGCA
>DNNY01000113.1:13630-14078 GCA_003497765.1 Oceanospirillaceae bacterium | reverse complement strand
TATGCCGCCTCAGCATATTGCCCAGCGCTGTTTAGCAGCCAACTTGAGTGATCTTGCTGCGATGGGGGCTAAGCCGGCATGGTTTACTCTGTGCCTTACTTTGCCCACTCCAGATAGTGCCTTTCTGCAAGGCTTTAGTGATGGGCTAGTGCAGATGGCTGAGACTTATCAAATTAGTTTAGCTGGTGGTGATACCTCGCGGGGACCGCTGGCCATCAGCATTCAAATTATTGGACTGGTGCCAAACAATACAGCATTGGTACGCAGTGGAGCACAACAGGGTGATGATATTTATGTATCAGGCCATCTGGGTGATGCCGCAGCAGGCTTAGAATGTATACACAACAATATTAATGATACAGGCTATCTAGCGCAGCGCTTTTTTAATCCCACACCGCGCTTGCCATTAGGTGAATGGTTGCGTGACAAGGCAACTGCAGCGATTGAT
>DNNY01000113.1:0-13425 GCA_003497765.1 Oceanospirillaceae bacterium | reverse complement strand
GGCAACTGCAGCGATTGATATTTCTGATGGTCTATTACAGGATCTGAGCCATATTTTGACCCAATCGGATGTCGGTGCCAGGGTAAATTTGGAAGCATTACCAATATCACCTGAACTTGGTACCAAGCTGCCCAAAGAAAAATGTGAAGAGCTAGCCTTGGCTGGCGGTGAAGATTTCGAACTTTGCTTTACGCTACCCAGTTTTTGGCGTCAGCACTTGCAAGACTTCTCTAGCCAGCATAACCTACCTATAACACGTATTGGGAGTATTGAAGCTTCCCCAGGCCTTAACTTATTGCGTGCAGGTCAAAATGTAACGCTGCCAACTAAGCTTGGTTGGCAGCATTTTTAATGGCGTGATGAGCAACGATTTATGCATATAAAACCGAATTGGAAAAATCCCATACATGTCCTCGCTTTTGGCTTTGGTAGTGGTGTGGTGCCAAAGGCACCAGGCACAGTCGGTACCATCGCGGCGGTTATAATTTATGTATTGTTGCTCTCCCACCTAGACGCTGATACGTATCTAATAGTGCTAATGGTGAGTGCCCTATTTGGTGTTTATATATGTGGCAAAACGGCCCAAGATATTGGCGTTCATGATCATGGCAGCATTGTCTGGGACGAGTTTGTAGGCCTATGGATTGCATACCTATGGTTGCCCTCAGGCATGCTGTGGTTGCTTATAGGCTTCGTGCTATTTCGTCTATTTGATATTCTTAAGCCGTGGCCAATAGACTGGCTTGATCGCCAGGTCCATGGTGGGTTGGGTATTATGTTGGATGACCTTGTGGCGGGCCTAATGGCTCTGGCTTGTTTGCAACTTCTGGCGGCTATTTTCTAGTCGTGTTTAGACCAATAAGAGCTTTGCTCGGCTAAAAGTTAGGCGTAAACCATTTAGCCCCAAAAGAGCGAAAGCGATTAAACTCCAGCCTGGAATCGAAATGCCCATAAAGGTCCATTGTACCTCAGCACAGGAACCAGACCCTGTAATCATTGCGACCAAGACCTCAGTAAAAGGAAATGCTTCCAGCATAAAGTCAAAACCAGGTCCACAGGCAGGTACCTGATCAGCGGGCAGGCCTTGTAAATACAATTGGCGAATAGCTAAAGCGGCACCACCTATTGCCAACAAAGTAATAATGCCGCCATAAACTTTATGGCCGCCAAATATTGGATTGTGCAGGACAGCAAGAAGGGAAATAAAGGCGATAGCAAGGAACACAAAACGCTGGCTCATGCATAGTAAACAAGGGTCCAAGCCCATGGCAAATTCCATATATAGTGCAACACCCAGGACGATTGCACAGACGAGCAGGCTAGCAATAAAGTCGAGTCTAAATCCTGTTTGTTTCATAAGCGAGCCTGGCCAGAAGAGTTGATAATTATTGATTGCTATCGTGATAGTGAAAAAAAATTGAAGCTGTTAAAACCGACCTAAAATATACAGAAAAAGTGAGCGCATTAAAAGACAAAGCTCCAAGCACTTAGATAAATGCTTGGAGCTTTTAAATATCCTGCGTTCGGTATTGGTTGTTACAGTGCTTCGGAGCCCGTTTCACCAGTACGTATACGGATGACTTGCTCTAAGTTCACGACGAAGATTTTACCATCGCCGATTTTACCGGTGTTAGCAGAGTTAGTAATACTTTCAATAACAGTATCTACCTGAGCATCATCTACAGCGGCTTCGATTTTTACTTTTGGTAAAAAGTCGACTACATACTCAGCTCCGCGGTAGAGTTCAGTATGACCTTTCTGACGGCCGAAACCTTTTACTTCGGTAACTGTTACACCTTGAACGCCAACTTCGGATAACGCCTCACGGACGTCATCTAGTTTGAACGGCTTAATTATGGCGCTGACCAGTTTCATTTGGATCCCCTTTTGCACTTGACGTTATTTTTAGCATTGTACCATATAATCAAGCTTTAACACCTTGAAATACAAGCCACTTAAACAATGACCTATGCATGGACTGTGCCAATCAATTTGGACAAAATAATGACTTTTTAAGGTGCATACGCACTAATATGGTGCTGGAATCGGGTTTGCCTGCTCCATAATAGTGCGAAATATTAAAATCTAAATTCGGGCGCCCGTTTTTGGGTCAAATAATACAGCTTTACCTGTATCTACCTGAATTTCTACCTTACCTTCAGTTTCCGCTTTTACTCCCACTTCAGGTGATAAGCGAGCCTGCACTTCTTGGCCATTCCATTCGCCGAAGGCCAAGGTGTCTGGGCCAGTAGGTTCTGTCACCAACACATTTAAACTCATTTGCGAGATATAGCCAGAATCGGAGTGTGGCTTAGGTTCGGTAATCATTTCTGGACGTAAACCTAATACCACTGTATCTAGGCCGCTGCTCTTAAGAGCTTGGGTACTAGGCACTTTTACTTCATGATGTTGGCCGCCACTTTCGATGATAACGTTACCATCTTTAACGGTACATTCAATAAAGTTCATGGCAGGAGAACCCATAAAGTCAGCAACAAAACGATTGGCTGGGTCATTATAGATTTCATAAGGTGTACCAAACTGTTGCACGACACCGTCCTTCATCACCGCAATACGATCAGCCAAGGTCATGGCTTCGACTTGGTCATGGGTAACATAGACAATGGTGGTGCCTAAACGTTTGTGAAGTTTCTTAATCTCCGTACGCATTTCCACCCGCAACTTGGCGTCTAGGTTCGACAAAGGTTCGTCAAACAGGAATACGCGAGGTGAGCGAGCCAAGGCGCGGCCCATAGCCACACGCTGACGCTGACCACCAGAAAGCTGACTTGGCTTGCGATCTAGTAGATGCTCAATTTGCAGAAGCTTGGCAACATCTTTCACTGTAGAATCGATTTCGGCTTTAGGATATTTACGCATCTCCAAACCAAAACGAATGTTTCGCTCTACTGTCATGGTCGGATATAGAGCATAGGACTGGAACACCATGGCTATATCACGATCCTTGGGGTTAACATTAGTTACATTGTCATCACCAATAAATAGTTCGCCGCTGGTAATATCTTCCAGACCAGCAATACAGTTCATCAAGGTTGACTTGCCGCAACCAGAAGGCCCCACGAGGATTAAAAACTCGCCGTCATTGATAGCCAGATCAATGCCTTTGAGGACTTGTGTTTCACCATATGATTTGGTGAGTTCTTGTATAGTAATTGCACCCATTATAAAAGTCTCTTGTCTTGTGGGTTAGCCTTTAACTGCACCAGCCGTCAGGCCGCGTACAAAATATTTACCAGCTACTAGATACACTAGCAGAGTCGGCAAGGCGGCAATAATGGCCGCTGCCATGTCAACGTTATATTCTTTACCGCCAACACTAGTATTAACCAGATTATTGAGGGCAACAGTAATAGGTTGTGTGCCTGGTCCGGAATAGACTACGCCAAACAGGAAGTCATTCCAGATTTGGGTAAACTGCCAGATTACGGTAACCACGAATATCGGTGTCGACATAGGTAAGAAAATGCGCCAGAAAATAGCAAAAAATCCAGCTCCATCGAGGCGTGCAGCACGCACTAGTTCATTGGGAATAGCCACATAATAGTTACGGAAAAACAGGGTGGTAAAAGTAATACCGTAGACCACGTGAACGCCAACTAGACCCACAACAGTGTTAGCTAAACCTAACCATGCTAGTAGCTTGGCCATAGGCAGCAAAATAACCTGAAAAGGAATAAAGCAACCAAACAGCAAGGCACCAAATAACATATTACTACCTTTAAACTGCCATTGAGCCAGAACATAGCCATTGCAGGCGCCGATAATGGTAGATATCAATACGGCAGGTATAACAATGCGCACAGAGTTCCAGAAATAAGGAGCCAGCCCTTCACATTCACTACCAGTACAAGCACTATTCCAAGCTTTAACCCAAGCCGAGAAGTTTATATTTTCAGGTAGGGCAATAAGATTACCTGAGCGAATTTCTTCAATGTCTTTTAAGGACGTTACAAGCATTACATACAGCGGTGCCAAGTAGATTAAGGCAAAGCCGATCAACAAGGTGTAGATCAGGGTGCGTCCCAAACGCAGGTTCATACTACTCATTGCTTATCACTCCTTAATTCTGAGTACAGATAAGGCACTAGAATAGCCAATACGCCACATAACATAATAACGGCACTGGCTGCACCGACGCCCATTTGCGCACGGTTAAAGGCAAAGGTATACATAAAGTTGGCAGGCAAATCGGAAGCATAGCCCGGGCCACCGCCAGTTAGAGCCTGCACTAAGTCAAAGCTCTTGATGGCGATATGGGACAGTACCACAATAGCGCCAAAGAATACGGGTTTCATCATCGGTAAAATAATATGCCAATAGGTTCGGGTGGTTGAAGCGCCATCTATCTGGGCAGCTTTAATTAGGTTATCGTCGATACCACGCAAACCGGCTAAAAACATGGCCATTACAAAACCACTGGACTGCCATACTGCGGCAATAACAATGGTATAGATAGCCATATCCTGGTCTACCAGCCAGCGGAATTCAAAATCAGTAAACCCAAGGTCACGAACAAGCTTTTCTATGCCTAGGCCCGGATTAAGAATCCATTTCCAAGCGGTACCAGTTACAACAAAAGAAATCGCCATTGGGTATAGATAAATCGTGCGCAAAGCACCTTCAGCACGCACATTACGATCAAGAAAGATGGCCAGCATAAGGCCTAAAAACAAAGAAATAACAATAAACAGGAAGGTAAAGATCCACAGGTTGTCTAGGGCTACCATCCAACGGGGATTGGCAAATAGCTTTTCATATTGCATCAAGCCGACAAAGTCCCACTGTGGCATCATGCGGCTTTTAGTAAAGGAAAGCCCCACGGTCCAGGCAATAAACCCGTACATGCATACAAACATGGCAATCGCAGTAGGGGCCATTACCAGTTTTGGTAATTGGTTTTCGAGATATTTAAACATTACTATGCTCTTGGCGAAAAATAAAAATGCCGTGACCATTATTGGCCACGGCATATAAGGGTCAAGCTTATTGAGCTGCAGCGATAGCGGCAACTAGTTGCTTAGCACCTTCTTCGGCACTGTCGGATGAGTTGAAGTAGTTAGTCGCAGTGTCATAAATGGCACCAGAAACAGCTTCAGAAACAGCCATACCGTGAGCGAAACTTGGTACTAGACCACCAGTTTGTGAGCTAGCTACGAAAGCATCCATAGAGTCGTGTGCACAAGAATCAAATGCAGCGCGATCCATGCCTAAACGTGCAGGGATAGAACCTTTGTTTAGGTTAAATACTTCTTGGAACTCAACACTTAGGATAGCGTCAGCCATTGCTTTCTGTGCATCAGCCTTACCAGCGTCAGACTGGTTGAAGAACGCAAAGGAGTCAACGTTAAAGGTGAAGGAACCAGAAGTACCAGGAGCAGCTACACAAACGTAGTCAGTACCAGAGTTCTTGCCAGCAACCTTGAATTCGCCTTTCGCCCAGTCACCCATGATTTGCATACCGGCTTCGCCGTTGATAACCATAGAAGTAGCAACGTTCCAGTCACGACCTGGAGAGTTGGCATCGATGAACTGACGTAGTTGACCGAAAGTTTCAAATACTTCAACAGTAGTAGCACTGTTCAAGGCATCCATGTCGCCTTCAACAAAGGCTTTCTGGTAGTAGTCAGCACCACCAACACCCAATACTACAGCTTCAAATACTGTAGCGTCTTGCCATGCTTGACCACCGTGAGCCAAGGCAACAAAACCAGCATCTTTCAGTTTTTGTGCTTGCACCATGAAGTCATCCCAAGTAGTAGGGATAGTTGCACCAGCTTTGGTGAATACTTCAGGGTTAGCCCACAACCAGTTTACGCGGTGAACGTTAACAGGAGCAGCAACATACTTACCTTCGAACTTCATTACGTCAGAAACAACGCCAGGTAGCAAGTCATCCCAGCCAGCGTCAGTAGCAACGTCATTGATGTCAGCTAGGAAACCTAGGTCACCCCATTCTTGAATGGATGGGCCTTTGATTTGAGCTGCAGTTGGTGGGTTACCAGAGATAGCACGTGACTTAAGTACAGTCATGGCGCTTTCGCCGCCACCACCAGCTACGGCGAAGTCACTCCAGCCAACGCCTTCGTTGTTCAATTTTTCTTTCAGAAACTGCACACTGGCTGCTTCACCACCGCTAGTCCACCAGTGCAATACTTCTACTTCGCTTGCTTGGGAAACTGGGCTGATAGCCATAGCCGTTGCGGCTGCCAATACACTTAATTTGAATTTCATGGAGAAAGTCCTCGTTGTTATTAATATGCCGAACTTTTATACAATGTATATTCGGTAGGAGGAGTTTAGAGTGTTTTGTGTGGCGCAGTGTAGAATATTGTTACGAAATGTTACAAAGGGAAATGAACTGCGACGATCAATCCCCCACCTGGGCGATCTAAAAGTACCAGCTCGCCACCGTGAAAGTTAGCTATACTGCGGGCAATAGACAAGCCAAGCCCTGAGTGTTCACTGCTTGGTTTTTGATCTATACGAAAGTAGGGCTCAAACACGCGTTTTTTATCCATGGTAGACAGGCCAGGACCTGGGTCTCTGATCTCAACATGTAAATAGTGGTCATCTTGCCATGCCCTGATATAGGCAGCATCACCATATTGCAGGGCATTATCTATAAGGTTAGTAAACATCCGCTCTAAAGCCATAGAACGACCCTCAAGATGCAATTTTGGTTGCACGTCAAGTCTAACTGGCAGGCCATAAATCTTCTGTTTTTCTGCCAGGTCAAAGAGCATTTTGCTAATGTCTACAGTTAAAGCATTTTCGTGCACAATGCCCTCTTTCACCATTTGTAAGCTGCCTTTAACCATGGTGTCGAGGTTTTCTAGGTCACTAATAAGGCCTGTTCTTGCTTCCTCATCATCCAGCATCTCAGCCCTTAAACGAGCCCGGGTTATAGGTGTTTTTAAATCATGTGAAATAGCGGCAAATAGTCGCTCACGATCATGAATAAACTTTTGAATTCGCTCACTCATGGTATTAAACGCTCGCACAGTAGCAATCATTTCACGAGTGCCTTGTTCTACTAGGCGCTTGGGTTTGTGTCCACGGCCAATTTGTTCTGCATGGCGAGCAAGTAAGCGCAGAGGGCGCACGACCCAGCGCACCAGCAATACAGTGAGTATAAGCACAGTTATAGATACCAAGCTTATACTGATTAAACGGTCAGTAGTAAGCCAACTTACGCCAACAAGCACACTACCCGAGGGAACGGGTGCAGCCAGATATATCCAGTCTTCTGCAATGGGCAGTTGCACCAATACGATTGGGCTTTGATCACCGGGTTCTAATAAGGCAAAACGTGTCCATTTTGGCGGTAAGTCCACCATCCGGTTATCACCCGATAAGATCTTTAGGTCGTCAAATTTTACAAATTGAATGTCCAACTTGTCTTTTTGGCCAATCTGAGCACTGATACTGTTTTGTAATTGCTTTCTAACCAGCTCAGAAAACTCATTAGTATTGATATTGGGCAAGGCAATATAGTTTTTGTTTACCGACACAAAATAGCGCGTGCCCCCCATATCTCGTAATTGGTCGAGAACAATATGACGATACTCTTTCGGTAACTTGGTAAAAAACTGTATAGTTTGACCAATACGTGAGCCCATATTGGCAGAGACTTCAATCAAACGTTTACGCTCGCCATCTTTTAGTTGCTCAACCCATATCCAGGTGCCTAATGACTGAGCTACAAAGATGCCAATTAACAGCACCACAGATACCCGTGCCAGCATATTATTGGGCAGTATGCGATCTCGTAAATTAGTAGTTATTGACATGGGATAACGAGTACGTACCCTTTACCACGCACATTTTGAATAGGGTCTGGATAAAATTCGGATAGTTTGCTGCGCAAGCGACTAATAGAGGTGTCAATAGCCCGTTCAAACGGTGAGTTGGAACGGCCATGTAAGGTCTTGCTTATATAATCCTTACTCACAATCTGACCTTGTTGCTGAGCTAATACCGCCAACAAATCAAATTCAGTTCCCGTTAAGGCAATAGGCTGATCATTAACCTTGACTGTGCGTTTTTGGCTATTAATAAAAAGTTGTATTTCATTATTAACAGCCGATGCCTGGGTTTCAACTCGACGCAACAAAGCTTTGACTCTGGCTAACAACTCGCGCGGGTTAAAAGGTTTGCCCATATAATCATCGGCACCCAATTCAAGACCCAGAATACGATCTAAATCGTCACTAGCCGCCGTTAACATAATTACGGGCAAATCTGAGCTCTGGCGTAATTGCCGACACACACTCAGGCCATCAATGCCAGGTAAGCTAAGATCAAGAATCGCGAGAGAAAATTGGCTAATATCAGCTGCCAGAAAACTTTCACCATCGGTAAAAGGCGACACCTCATAACCTTGCTGGCTCATATACTGACTCAGTAGCTGTAAGATTTCCCTATCGTCGTCGATAAGTGCCAGACGTTTATTGGTGGTCATATTAAACAGGTAACATTTAATTATTTGGCGCTATTCTAACCCGATAATGTACGCAAGCCAAATGGCTCTTTTTTAGGAGACTACTATACTGATAGTCGGTGACTAGATAATCAAGGATGAGAATATGTCATTAGCTATCATTTATACTCGTGCTCATATGGGCATTGATGCGCCACAAGTTTGTGTTGAAGTTCATTTAAGCAGTGGATTGCCAGCAATCAATATGGTGGGTTTGGCGGAAACTGCTGTGCGGGAAAGTAAAGACAGGGTGCGCAGTGCCATTATTAATGCTGGCTTTGAATTTCCCATGCAGCGTATCACGATTAATCTGGCACCAGCCGACTTACCTAAAGAAGGTGGGCGCTTTGACTTAGCGATTGCTATGGGCATTTTGCATGCTTCTAAGCAAGTACCAAATACGAATACCCAAGGCTTGGAGTTTCTTGCTGAATTGGGGCTTGCTGCCGAGTTAAAGCCCTGCCCGGGGGTGCTTAGTGCCGCCGTGGCTTGCTTGGGTGCCCAGCGCAAGTTAGTTGTTGCGCCGGCCAATGCCGATGAAGCCGTTATGCCAACTGGGGCAAAAGCCATAGCGCCCAATAATCTTAATGAGCTATGTCAGTGGCTGTTTTACCCACATATGGCGCATTGGCATAAGCCAACTAAAAGGCCTAAGGGACAGACTGCTAAAGTTGATTTACAAGATGTTCAAGGTCAGGAACAAGCCAAGCGTGGATTGGTTATTGCCGCTGCTGGTCATCACTCAATGCTGTTTGTTGGCCCTCCAGGAACAGGCAAAACTATGTTGGCAAGGCGCTTACATGCTTTATTACCCCCGCTGGATGAAAAGCAAGCCATGGAGGTGGGTGCAATTCAGTCTAGTTTAGGTGAGTTTGATGCTGCGCAATGGCGACAAGTACCTTGGCGAGGGCCCCACCATACAGCTTCTGCTGCCGCTTTAGTGGGCGGTGGGCGGCTGCCAAAAGCAGGAGAAATTAGCCGTGCTCATCGAGGGGTGTTGTTTCTGGATGAGCTAGCTGAGTTCCCGCGGCATATTATAGACAGCCTGCGCCAGCCTTTGGAAAGTGGCCGGGTTCATGTGGTGAGGGCACAGCAGCAACTACATTTGCCAGCCAAGTTCCTATTACTAGCGGCAACGAATCCCTGCCCCTGTGGCTATTATGGGGATACAGATGTTGAGTGTCGCTGTAGTCCGACTAAAGTTGCCAACTACCAACAACGTTTATCGGGCCCGTTGTTGGATCGTCTTGATATCCAACTTGGGGTTCAGCGACCTTCCGCCAAAGCGATATTGCAACCCGAAGCTGGGATGGATAGTAACCAAGCCCGCGCTATGGTAAAGGCAGCACAAAGTCGCCAATGGCAGCGGCAAGGTATGCTTAACGGAGACTTAAGTGGGGCTAAACTAGCTGAGGTGGCTCTATTGGCCGAGCCGGAGCAAGAACTACTATTGGCAGCGAGTAAACGTTTAGCCTTATCCCCCAGAGTTGTGCACAAGGTATTGCGAGTTGCGCGCACCATTGCCGATCTTGAGGGAAAAAAGAACATTGGCCGTCAGGCTTTATTGGAAGCCCTAGGCTATCGACAGTCTAGTCTGCTAGATCAATAAAGTTGTATGGCCAATGACAAATAAGCGATGCAGAGGCGACAGGAATCTTTTATAATCTGCGCCCCTTGTGTTATCAATCAGAGACCTGCGTGAGCCGTTTAAATCCCCGACAACAGGAAGCTATGGAAGCTGTGAGTGGCGCGGTACTGGTATTGGCTGGTGCGGGTTCGGGCAAAACCAGTGTCATTACGCGTAAGATTGCCTATTTGATTGACGAATGTGGCCTTAAAGGTCACCAAATACTCGCCCTAACCTTTACTAATAAAGCTGCACGCGAGATGAAAGAACGTGTTGGTCAACTGGTGCAACGTAAAGCCGGCCGAGGACTCACTGTTTCTACTTTTCATAATCTTGGCTTAAATATCATTCGCCGCGAATGCCAAGCTTTGGGCTATCGTCCCGGCTTTTCCATCTTTGATGCCCAAGATGTGCTGACCTTATTAAAAGACCTTACCCATAAAGAATTTGAGGCGGCGGAAGACGTTTGTGAGCCGATTCAATATCAGATCTCTAACTGGAAGAACGATCTGGTTTCACCAGCCCAAGCTTTGGCCGGCGCCAATGGCCCAGAACAGGTTCTAGCAGCTAAGGTCTATGAAGCCTATGAGAAAACCCTCAAGCTTTACAATGGTGTTGACTTCGATGACTTGATCCTACAACCCGTGCGGCTCTTTACTGAGCGCCCTGATATCCTTGATAAGTGGCAAAACCGCGTGCGTTATTTGCTGGTTGATGAATATCAGGACACCAATAGCTCCCAGTATTTATTGGTTAAACAGCTAGTTGGTATGCGCGCCAATTTCACTGTGGTGGGCGACGACGACCAGTCGATTTATGCATGGCGTGGTGCTCGACCAGAAAATCTAGCTATTCTGCAGGCCGACTTCCCTAGCTTAAAAGTGATTAAGTTAGAACAAAACTACCGTTCTACAGGGCGCATTCTTAAAGTGGCTAACAAGCTGATTGCCCATAACCCTCACGAGTTTGAAAAAGCCCTCTGGAGTGATAAAGGCTATGGCGAGCCAGTGCGCGTTATTAGTTGTCGTAATGAAGATGCGGAAGCGGAGCGGATTGCCACAGAAATTTTGCAGGCACAACTACAAAACCAAGGCGCATATAAAGACTTTGCCATCTTATATAGAGGCAATCATCAGTCGCGCTTAATGGAAATGAAGCTACAGACTTACAAAGTGCCCTATAAGATTAACGGCGGGCAGTCTTTCTTTGGCCGTACCGAAGTAAAAGACATTATGGCCTATCTTAAAATCTTACTAAACCCTGCTGATGACAATGCCTTTTTGCGTATCGTTAATACCCCGCGTCGAGAGATTGGCGCGGCTACGTTGGAAAAGCTAGTTAACTACGCCACCATGCGGGGCGTAAGTTTGATTTCAGCTAGTCAGGAAGTGGGGCTAAAAGAATACATGTCTGGCAATGCCTTAGCCAAGGTGCAAGAGTTTGGCGAATGGATAAATGACTTGGCTGAACAGGCTGAGCGTGACGACCCCATAGCCGCAGTGCAACAAATGATCCGTGATATGGAATATCAGGACTGGCTATTACAAACCAGTAGTGGCCCACCTATGGCCGAAAAACGTATGGCCAATGTCGAACTATTGGTGGAGTCGCTAAAGGAATCCCTAGAGGTGGCGGTTAAGAAAAATGAGTATGCTGATATGGGTGATGCGGTAGCCCGCTTAGTACTGTTGGATATTCTCGAACGCCAAGAGGAAGAGGATGATAGCGACCGGGTGCAACTGATGACCCTGCATTCTGCTAAGGGTTTGGAATACCCCCATGTGTTTATGATGGGAATGGAAGAGGATCTGCTGCCCCATCGCAATAGTATTGATGAGGGCAATGTCGAAGAAGAGCGACGCCTATGCTATGTGGGCATAACCCGAGCGCGCCAGACCCTAACCATCACCCTAGCCCGCAAGCGCCAACAGTTTGGAGAAATGCTGGAAACAACCCCTAGCCGCTTCCTTGATGAGTTACCACAAGCCGATCTGGAATGGGAAGGCCGGGGTGATGATGATCCCAGTAAAAACGTTCAGCAGGGCCAAGCCACACTCGCTGGTTTGAAAGGTTTATTGGACGACTTCTAAGACCACAAGTGCTTACCAAAGTCGGCGTTTATAGCTACAATGATTTATATTGTTGTTATACAAGCCCCAAAAAATAAGCCAGAGGAAATGTCATGAGCGACATGCAAAACGCCCTTAACCTTCTTATCGAAACTTGTCATGGTGCCGCTTTAAAAGGAGGTTGGTGGCATGACCCTGCGACTGGAGAAAAACGACAGCGCAATAAAGGCGAGCTGCTATGCTTAATACATTCGGAGATTTCGGAAGCTATGGAAGGGGCGCGAAAAGGCATAATGGATGACCATCTTACTAACCGCCCCATGGAAGAAGTGGAGCTAGCGGATGCCATTATCCGTATCTGTGATTATGCTGGTGGTTATGGTCTCGATGTAGCTGGTGCCTTGGAAGAAAAGCTGGCCTATAATGCCCAGCGTGCCGACCATAAACCAGAGAATCGAGTTAAAGATGGGGGCAAAAAGTTTTAATCGTTTGCCGATCTATAGGCATAAAAAAAGGGCTATATAAGCCCTTTTTTGATTTACCTAGATGTTTATTTAGCCGCATCTACCATATATTCAACTGTTACCTTGATTTCATCATCAGAACAGTCCATACATAAACCCCGTGCCGGCATAGCACCAATACCATTGATCGCATTGCTCACCAGCATATCGATACCTTTAGAGATACGGGGCGACCAAGCGGCGGCATCAGCAAATTTTGGTGCACCAGCGGCACCGCTATTGTGGCAACCAGCACAGGCAGCGTTATAAACCTCTTCACCGCTGCGGGGGCCGCTAGCAACGACTGCGACAGCAGCAACAGGTGCTTTACACTCACCACCATCCACACAAACAGTGCCTACTTTGCCAATGCGTGAGGCAATAGAGTGGGCGCTATCATGGTCGGCTTTAGCGGGGATAGTAGTCAAACATAGGGCGACAAGACCAGCGGTTAGGCCGGCGGTGACAACAGGCTTTAGTAGGTTCAAGTGCGGTGCCTCTCAAAAAATCAGGTTCGGCTGCAATAGGGCAGCAAAAAAACAGCTGGCATTATAGCGGTATTTATTGCAAACGTGAATGTTTGCTAGAGCTATAAAATCATCTTAAGGCATCAAATCGGTGCAATATCTATAAAAAAGCGACTAATAAGTATAATTAAGCTGATTTTTTACCCCCAAATCTTATTTTCCAGAGGCATAAAATTATATGCAAATGAGCTTGGCCTTA
>DNNY01000081.1:1180-2919 GCA_003497765.1 Oceanospirillaceae bacterium | reverse complement strand
CACTAAATCCGTGGCGGGATCAAAGCCATTTAAGTTACTTAACAGGAAGCGCGCCGTATTACGAATACGACGATAGGCATCGGCGGTACGCTTAAGAATTTCATCAGATACCGCCATTTCCGCACTAAAGTCCGTGGCAGCAACCCAGAGACGAATAATATCAGCACCCAAGGTATTACATACCTTTTGGGGTGACATAACATTGCCTAAGGATTTAGACATCTTGCGGCCATCCCCATCCACAGTAAAGCCATGGGTTAATACACCTTTATATGGCGCCACACCATGCATAGCAATGGAGGTTTTTAGGGAGGACTGGAACCAGCCTCGATGCTGATCCGAACCTTCAAGATAGAGATCCGCTGGGAAGCGCAGTTCTGGACGTTGGGCTAACACGGCATAGTGGGTTGAGCCAGAATCAAACCAGACATCCATGGTGTCTGTAACTTTTACATAATCATCAGCTTCAGCACCCAGTAATTCACTGGCTTCTAAGGCAAACCAAGCATCAATGCCCTGTTCTTCTACCCGCTTGGCTACTGATTCAAATAGCTCATCTGTGCGTGGGTGCAATTCTTGGGTTTCACGATGAATAAATAGGGTAATCGGCACACCCCAAGTACGCTGGCGCGATACACACCAATCGGGGCTGGCAGATAACATACCGGCAATACGGGCTTCGCCCCATTCTGGGTGCCAGCTTACCCCTTTTACGGCCTCTAGTGCTTGCTCCAATAAGCCATTTTCTGACATAGAGATAAACCACTGTGGCGTAGCACGATAGATAAGCGGGGTTTTGGTACGCCAGCAATGGGCGTAGCTATGAGTAATCTGTTTGGCGTGCAGTAATGCGCCATTGGTTTGCAGGCGCTCAATAATCGGCCCATCAACCTTATATACATGCTGCCCAGCAAATTCATCGGCACCTGAAGTAAAGACACCATGGTCATCGACCAAATTTAAGGTACCAATGCCGTAAGCGCGGCCAACATTAAAGTCATCGACACCATGGTCAGGCGCCGTATGCACACAACCAGTACCAGCATCAGTGGTCACATGGTCGCCCAAAATAACAGGCACCTGACGACTGGCAATAAAGGGGTGTTGTAAGGCAAGATTTTCTAGGGTTTGGCCTTTGACCTTAGCCACCACACTAAAGTCTTCCAGAGCATAACGCTGCATGGCTTCCTCATGCAACGCCTCAGCCATAATGACTTGTTCTTGCCCAGTATTGACTACCACATAGTCAAGCTCTGGGTGCACACTGACGGCTTGGCTAGACGGCAAGGTCCAAGGGGTTGTGGTCCAAATAGCGATGGCGGTGGGTAAAACCACAGGACAGCCTAAAGCAGCTTGCCAAGCGTCCTCATCAACAATGCTATAGCGCACATCAATGGCCATCGATTTTTTATCTTGGTACTCCACTTCTGCTTCAGCCAAGGCTGAAGCACCAACAACGCTCCAATAGACTGGCTTGTAGCCCTTAACAAGATGCCCATTAGCAACAATTTTGCCCAAGGAGCGAATGATATTGGCCTCAGTTTCAAAGCGCATGGTTAAGTAGGGGTTATCCCAGTCACCAATAATACCCAACCGCACAAAATCAGCCATCTGACCTTGTACCTGCTTACTGGCATAATTGCGACATTCAGCACGGAAGTCACTGTAACTTACTTTGCTACCCGCTTTACCAATTTTTTGCTCAACCTTATGCTCAATAGGTAAACCATGGCAATCCC
>DNNY01000081.1:0-877 GCA_003497765.1 Oceanospirillaceae bacterium | reverse complement strand
TTAACAATAATATCCTTTAGCACCTTATTAACGGCGTGACCAATATGAATATCACCATTGGCGTAGGGAGGACCGTCATGCAAAATAAACTGCTCACGACCCTGACCAACTGCACGTAGTTGCTTGTATAAATCCATTTCTTGCCAACGCATTAACATGGCTGGTTCACGCTGGGCTAAATTGCCGCGCATCGGGAACTCAGTGTGGGGCAAATTCAGGGTTGCTTTATGGTCGCTCATGGGCCTTCACTATTTTCAATTAACTAATGTTCAGTAGCCGCGAAATACGCTTTCGCCGCGGCAATATCTTGTTTGATTTGCTGCTGTAATGCAGCCAAATCAGCAAACTTTTGTTCTGCCCGAATAAAGTGGCAAAACTCTACCTGCAATTGGCAACCATAGAGGTCAGCCTGCAGGTCAAATATATGGACTTCCAGTTGTGGCTTAAAACCCGATAAGGTTGGGCGATAGCCAATATTGGCAACCCCTTCATAAACTTTATCCTGCAAGCCTAGTATTCGAGTAGCATAAACACCTTGTAATGCCGGTTGTTTATTCTGCAAACGAATATTAGCCGTTGGCACACCAATAGTGCGCCCAAGCTGCTGACCTTTTGCCACCTTACCAGTAATATCAAAAGGCCTACCGAGAAGCTCTGCCGCCTTAGCCAAATCATGACTTTGCAGGGCTTGACGAATTGCCGTACTGGATACTCTTTCCCCAGCATAACAACAACTGGGAGTGCTTTCCACGCTAAACCCATAGGTCGCACCTGCTTGCTGCAGCAAAGCAAAATCGCCTTGGCGTTGGCGACCAAAACGGAAGTCATCACCGACCACAAAATGCGCCACACCCAAGCCATCCACTAATAGCTGCTG
>DNNY01000130.1 GCA_003497765.1 Oceanospirillaceae bacterium | reverse complement strand
TGCGTAAAGCGGGCCTTAAAGTGACCCTGCCCAGGGTAAAGATATACCAGAGTCTTGAGCAAGCTAATGAATCCGACCATTGGAGCGCAGAAGACATCTACAAACAGCTTATTGGTCAAGGTGAGGACATAGGCTTAGCCACTGTATACCGTGTGCTCACTCAATTTGAAGCAGCAGGTTTGGTTGTAAGGCATCGTTTTGAAGGTGACCACTCGGTGTTTGAATTGGCTACGGAAGATAGTCACGATCATTTGGTATGTATTAAAACAGGCACCGTAAAAGAATTTAATGATCCAATTTTAAATGCCCGCATTGAAGAGATTGCCAAAGAACAAGGTTTTGAAATCACTGGCCGTACCTTGCATATTTATGGTATTAGTCAGGACTAATTAAACGATAACAAAATAATTAACACTTTGCTGTGCGCGGAGATAAAAAAGGGGCTGTTAGCCCCTTTTTGTTTGAAATCATTTAACCTTAGCCTATTGTTTCACCGTTTTCACGACTAATGGCCACCACACATGAGCGTGGCACACTATCACCACCACCGGGAAAGTGTGAATTACCTTTCTCCCCAGGATGCTGAATACCAACAAACATGGTACGCCCATCAGCAGACCAGGCAAAGCCAGTGACTTCACATTCCTTTGGTCCTACCATAAAGCGACGAATTTCACCGGTTGCTGGGTCACCAACTAGCATCTGATTATTTCCTTGGCCGGCAAAATCACCTGTATTCGTGTAATTGCCATCAGTTTGTATCCACAATAGGCCCTTGCTATCAAAAGCCAAACCGTCGGGTGAATTAAACATATTGTCGGCATCGATATTGTCAGAGCCAGCATACATATCACTATGTTGGGTAGGGTTGCCTGCCATAACAAATAGATCCCAAGCAAAAATATCTGCACCATGATCCTGATTTACTGGTAACCAGCGTACAATCTGACCATAGTTATTACCAAGGCGAGGGTTTGGGCCACCTACAGGGGTCTTGTCACCACCATTATTTGGCTTTTTACCGCGATTCTTGTTATTGGTTAAGGCGCAATAGGCTTCGGCTTTGTGAGGATTTACCGCAACCCATTCTGGGCGGTCCATAGTAGTCGCACCGACAATCGAAGCTGCCTGACGAGTATAAATGCAAATTTCTGCTTCGCTCATACCTGTCGTTGATGGCGTTAAGGCTAACCAAGTGCCACTTAAATCATCTTCAAATTTGGCCACATAAAGCGTACCCTGTTCCAGTAGTTTGCTATTATCACCACCTTCTTGGTATTTACCATCACTAACGAAACGGTAAAGAAATTCCCCGCGCTCATCATCACCCATGTAAACCACTACACGACCATCCTGAGCCAATGCAAGTTCAGCGTTTTCATGTTTAAAGCGACCCAAAGCGGTTAGTTTACGCGGTGTAGAGGTAGGATCTGTTGGATCAATTTCCACAATATAGCCAGCTCGATGGGGTTCATTGGGGTGTTTGCTAATGTCAAAACGATCATCTGTGCGCGCCCAATCATAACCCCAATCTTTATGGCTAATACCATAGCGCTTTTGCTCATTAGTTAGCGGTAGGTTTTCATCGCTGCTAGAGAAATAGCCATTAAAGTTTTCTTCACAAGTTAGGTATGTGCCCCAAGGTGTGCGGCCATTACCACAGTTATTCCATGTGCCTAGGCTCACTTCACCCTTAGGATCGGCAACTGTGCGAAGTAAGGCATGGCCCCTTGCTGGGCCCGTAATTGCCATAGGCGTATCAGGGGTGATACGACGATTAAACTTGGAGTCTTTTACCAGCGACCATTGATCATTTTTTTGTTCTACTTCAACAATACTAATACCATGGGCTGCTTTGCCTTTATTTACGTCATCCGCCGATTCTGGAAGACCAGAATCGCGATTACCAAACATGATGCCACGGTTGGTATATTCGTTGTTGACTGCGAGTAGGTTTTTACCAAAGGCACGAAACAATGCCATTCCATCATTGTTGTCACCAAAGGCTAAAGACTGACTAGCCGCTGTCCCACGAGTAGCATGATTAAAGTCAGGTGCGCTGCTCCACATTGGTTCGCCCCAAGCAGTAACTACTTGCCATCTATACCCCTTGGGTACAGTAATTGTGTCTAGGTCATTCGCTGGAACGGCCTGAAAACCTAAACGGCTGCTTGCTGGGATGGCCGCATTCGCCATAGATGCACCACCCATAACTAGGGCACCAACGCCAAACATCAAACCATTACTCATTACTGAGCGACGGCTGATAAGATTATCGGCTAAATCATCAAAGTCCGTGCGTTCAGGAGCAGGACGATTGATTTCATCATGTTCATCGAAATTAATATCTCTCATAGTTCTACCTTTAACGATTGGTTGATTGTATTCAAGCAAATAGTAGAAGACTGTTGTGACTGAAATGTGACTGATAGATTAAGTTTTTATGACTGGTGATTTGGTGCATTTGGGTTACTGATATTGTGGCTGTGGATAACAATATAGCTCACATATAGTTTAAATAAGAACATAGTCATTATGCTTCTGTTGCCTTAACAAGTGGTGAAATAAAAAACTTATATATTCTTTTTGCCTGTCATGTAGTTGTCATATTGTGTCTCTAGAATGGCCTCAATCTTGACTTGAACCCAACGCTGAGGAGCATTTTATGAAGGCCAAGAAGTTTTTAACTGCTATGACATTAGTCGCTAGTAGCCTTACGGTTACAGCACAAGCCTCTGACTTACTAGACCCTAACCTGCCTACTTACACTAAAGTAAGTGGGGTTTCTGGTAATATGTCTTCTGTCGGTTCGGATACGCTTGCCAATCTGATGACCTTGTGGGCAGAAGAATTTAAGCGCAACTATCCTAATGTGAACATTCAAATTCAAGCGGCTGGCTCATCTACTGCGCCACCAGCTTTGTCTGAAGGTACTTCTAACTTCGGTCCTATGAGCCGTAAGATGAAGGATAAAGAGTTGCAAGCTTTTGAAGCCAAGCATGGTTACAAGCCTTCGGCTATCCCTGTTGCCATTGATGCACTAGCGGTATTTGTCAACAAAGATAATCCTGTTAAAGGTATGAAAATCGCTGATGTTGATGCTATTTTCTCTGCTACCCGCACCTGTGGTGGTGAAGAAGATATCACTAAGTGGGGCCAGTTAGGTGTGTCTGGTTCTCTGGGTGGTCAGGACATTCAAATTTATGGCCGTAACTCAGTGTCAGGTACTTATGGTTACTTTAAGGAGAAAGCCCTTTGTAAAGGTGATTACAAGAGCTCTGTGAATGAGCAGCCAGGCTCGGCCTCTGTTGTGCAGTCAGTAGCGACATCCCTGAACGGTATTGGTTATTCAGGTATCGGTTACAAAACATCTTCAGTGCGCGCTGTGCCACTAGCCAAGAAAGGTGATGACTATATTGAAGCTACCTCAGAAAATGCGGTTAAGGGAACCTACCCACTATCTCGCTTCTTGTACGTTTATGTTAACAAAGCACCTAACAAAGACCTAACCCCACTAGAACGTGAGTTTGTGAAATTGGTTATGTCCAAAATCGGCCAAGAAGTAGTTGTTAAAGACGGTTATATCCCACTACCTGCAACAGTAGTGGAGAAGACTTTAAAGAGCTTAGGAATAAACTAATCTAAGCCTCTAAATAGTCGATACTTCAAGAGGGCCTGAGCGTTACTGTTCAGGCCCTTTTTTATTGATCTTTTTTCTGCTCTTACCGAACAATAAAGGTATATGAAAACGTTAAATAATATGTGCACTTTGGATTGTATGACCATTTTGTCATATTACTGTCATATAAGCTGATTAAACTGGCCGCCATGAATGATAATACTCCCATATCCGCTCCCGAGTTGGATTTCGAAACCCCGGCTTTACGACGCAATCGTAGCCTGCGCGCCCTGAAAGATCGCTTTACTACTGTGTCTGTTGGCATAGGTGGTATGAGTGTCATCGTGGCAATTTTATTGATTTTTGTTTACCTAACTTATGAAGTGGTACCGTTATTTAAAGGGGCTGATATTGAACCTTGGGGTAATGAGACCAGTTTCTATCAGGTGGGTGGTAATGCATCTAGTCTGCATTTGAGTATAGAAGAACAAAATGAAGTGGGCTTTAAGATCAGTAGTGATGGTGAAGTAAACTTTTTTGCTACTGAAAATGGTCAGATAAAGGCGACTGATAGGATTGATTTTGGCACCCAAGAAAGAATTAGTGCTTTTGCCCTAGAAAGCAATGTGAGTCGTTTATTTGCTGTAGCTGGGGATCAAGGCACTATTTTGTTAGCCAAGCCAGAGTATGAGATTACTTACCCTGATGATCAGCGCCTGATTACGCCAAGTTTACAATATCCCTATGGCGAAGAGGCCATTAATCTTCCAGTTGCATTTGGCACGCCTTCACTACTGGCAGTGCGTGATGCTGAAGAAGACTTAATAATTGTAGCGGCTAATAATCAACATGAATTGGCCCTTATACATTTAACCAAGGAAGAAAACTTTATTACTGAAGAGGTTGAGCTAGAAGCAGAACTATTGGCCTTGCCAGCTTTAAGTTCTATGCCATTTAGGTTGCTTATTTCTCCAGATCAACGTTGGTTGATGGCCATTGATAAAGAAGCCAATCTGACTATTATTGATATTAGAAACCCTGATCAATCAAGTCTGCATGCCGTGCATAAATTATCCGCTAACCCATTAAGTGACGTCCAATGGTTACTTGGTGGTACCACTTTAACCGTTGCTGACATTGAAGGTGCAGTCAGTCAGTGGTTTATGGTGCGTGATCAAAGTAACCAATGGAGCCTAAAACATATTCGTGATTTTGCTCCCCAAAATGGCCCTCAACAACTGGCTATGGAGCATCGTCGGCGCGGCTTTGTAACGGCAGCAGAGGATGGCAAGATTGGTTTCTTCAGCGCTTCGGCTGGCGTACAAGTGCATAGTGAGAAATTACTGGAAGACGCTATTCGCTTTGTGGCTGTTTCCCCACGTGCAAATACCATGCTAGTAGAAGATCAAGCCGGACAATTAAGCTTCTGGAAAGTGGATAATAAGCACCCAGATACGTCCTTTACCGCGTTATGGCAAAAGATCTGGTATGAAGGCTACGAAAATCCTGAATATATTTGGCAATCGTCGGCGTCTACCAATGACTTTGAGCCAAAGTATAGTCTTATGCCATTGGCCTTTGGCACTCTCAAAGCGGCTTTCTATGCTATGTTAATGGCCACCCCTTTAGCCATTTGTGGGGCGATTTACACGGCCTACTTTATGGCGCCTGCCATGCGCCGCAAAGTAAAGCCTCTTATTGAGTTAATGGAGGCCCTGCCAACGGTTATTTTGGGCTTTTTGGCTGGCCTATGGTTGGCACCCTTTGTCGAAACTAATCTAGCCAGTATTTTTACCTTATTATTCGTCGTTCCCCTAGGAACCTTGGTATTTGCCTATTTGTGGGCACAAGTTCCTAAGGATGCCCGTTGGCAGTTACCTGAAGGTTGGGATGTAATGTTAATTATCCCTGTGGTGGCTGCCCTAGCTTGGTTATCCATGCCTATCAGTGATGTCATTGAAACAGGTTTCTTTGATGGCAATATGCGCCAGTGGGTAAGCGAAGATTTAGGTATTAATTTTGATCAACGTAATGCCTTGGTGGTAGGTCTAGCCATGGGTTTTGCGGTTATTCCAACCATTTTTTCCATTACCGAGGACGCTATTTTTAGCGTACCCAAACACCTTACTCAAGGTAGTTTGGCCCTAGGTGCAACCCCATGGCAAACACTGACTAGAGTGGTGATGCCTACGGCTAGCCCGGGTATATTTTCAGCAGTCATGATTGGTATGGGACGTGCTGTGGGGGAAACCATGATTGTATTAATGGCAACAGGTAATACCCCCATTATGGATATGAATATATTCGAAGGAATGCGTACTTTGGCTGCCAATATTGCTGTGGAAATGCCAGAGTCTGAAGTTGGTAGCTCTCACTTCCGTATTCTTTTCTTAGCGGCCTTGGTGCTGTTTGCGTTCACTTTCTTTGTCAATACGTTAGCAGAAGTTGTACGTCAACGTTTACGACAAAAATATGGTTCATTGTAAGAGTTGTTGATGATGAGAATTGGTGTAAAACAATGGTTTGCTAGTGGCTCCCCATGGATCTGGCTTAACGGCGCAGCAGTGGCTATCAGTGTCATTATGGTGGTAGGCCTTTTGGCTTTGATTGCAGTCAGAGGCTTAGGTCATTTTTGGCCAGCAGCAGTTCTACAAGCAGAGGTATCTGTGTCTGGGCAACCCACCGCTTTAATCGGATCGGTGGCCGATGAAGAGGTGGTAAGTGCAGATCAACTGCGTGATTCAGGTGTTATATTGGCTGCAGGTCAGGACAGTGCCAAGCGTTTATTGATTAAAGCAGGTAACCGAGATGTAACCGGTGCAGATTTTGTTTGGGTCTTAGAACAGGACTTACGCGATATTACCTATCCCGAAGATATTATTACTTTGGAACGCCGTGAGTGGGGTAATTTTTATGGTCGGGTGGTTGCGGTAAAAGAAGCCGGATCAGTTATTGCCCAACGTGATTCACAAACTGATGCTGCTATTTGGCGTTTGTTACTGCAGCGAGTAGAAAGAAGTTTAGCCATCTATGATGACATTTACGAAATTGAAAAAGGCGCCATTGGGCAAATAAATTATGGTATGGAGCGTTTACGTTTACGCCAACGCGGTCTGGAATTAAAAGGTCAGCTCACCCCAGTAGCGCAAGCTGAGTTAGATGCCGAGCGCGACTTATTAAACCAACGTTATGAGGGTTTGCAGCAACAACTAGTTGACCTTTATACCGCCTTTGAACGTGACAGTATGATTGGCGAGACAATGTCTGGGCAACAGTTGGAAATCAATTTATCAAAAATTGTTCGTGCTTTCCGTGCCAATGCCATGACAGGTCCGCAAAAAGTTAGTTTCTATGCTTCTAAACTGTGGGAGTTTGTTAGTGCTGAGCCGCGTGAGGCTAATACTGAGGGTGGTGTTTTCCCCGCTATTTTTGGTACGGTAATGATGGTGTTATTAATGTCGGTGATGGTGACCCCATTTGGTGTTGTTGCCGCCGTCTATTTGCGTGAGTATGCACGCCAGGGTCCGATTACGAGGATTATCCGTATAGCGGTAAATAATTTAGCTGGAGTGCCATCAATTGTCTATGGTGTGTTTGGTTTAGGTTTCTTTATCTATTTCCTCGGTGGCAATATAGATCAACTATTCTTCCCCGAGGCCGCACCAGCACCAACATTTGGCACCCCTGGATTACTTTGGGCATCATTAACCCTAGCCCTATTAACTGTCCCCGTAGTCATTGTGGCTACCGAAGAGGGGCTATCACGCATACCTCGTGCTGTTCGAGAAGGTAGTTTGGCTTTGGGCGCTACGAAAGCAGAAACTTTATGGCGAGTGGTCCTGCCAATGGCTAGCCCCGCCATGATGACAGGTGTGATATTGGCTGTTGCTCGAGCGGCAGGTGAGGTAGCACCTTTGATGCTAGTCGGGGTAGTCAAGCTAGCACCTTCTTTACCTTTAGATGGTAACTACCCCTATTTACATTTAGATCAAAAATTTATGCATTTGGGCTTCCATATCTATGATGTGGGCTTTCAAAGTCCAAATGTTGAAGCGGCGCGACCTTTGGTCTACGCCACGGCCTTATTACTAGTATTGGTGATTGCCCTGTTGAATTTATCGGCTGTGGCTATTCGAAACCGTCTACGTGAGAAATATAAGGCTTTGGAGAGTTAAACAATGAGAGCATCTACTATGGACACCGAACGTAAAGCCAATTTTAGTCTGGCTCCCAACGCTTCCCAGGGCTTAACTATGGCACAAGAACGTATTGCTGTTGCCGTCAATGAGTTAGATTTATATTATGGTGATAAGCGTGCGCTTAATAGCATTAATATGCAGATTGCTCGTAATCGTGTTACGGCGTTTATTGGCCCCAGCGGTTGCGGTAAATCAACTTTGCTACGTTGTTTTAATCGCATGAATGACCTCGTTGATGCTTGTCGCATAGACGGTCAAATAACCCTAGATGAAGATAATATCTATAATAAAGGTGTAGATGTTGCCGAGTTACGCCGGAGAGTGGGTATGGTGTTTCAAAAGCCTAATCCATTTCC
>DNNY01000140.1 GCA_003497765.1 Oceanospirillaceae bacterium | reverse complement strand
AACATCTGTTGTTACCGTCTTTGATACTATGACTGCACTTAAAAATGATCGTTTTCTGCGTGCCCTGATGCCCCAACCAGTTGATGTCACCCCAGTGTGGATGATGCGTCAAGCTGGCCGTTATTTGCCTGAGTATCGAGCCACTCGCGCTGATGCCGGTGATTTTTTAAGTCTGTGCAAAAATGCTGACTTTGCTTGTGAAGTGACCCTGCAACCCTTGCGCCGCTATGAACTTGATGCTGCTATCTTGTTCTCAGATATTCTCACCATTCCTGATGCTATGGGCTTAGGATTATATTTTGAAACTGGTGAAGGCCCTAAATTTAAACATCCTGTGCGCACAGAAGCCGATGTTGCTGCTTTGTCAGTCCCCAATATGCAAGATGATTTGGGTTATGTGATGAACGCCGTCAGCACCATTCGCAATGCCCTTAATGGTGAGGTGCCGTTGATTGGCTTTTCTGGTAGCCCATGGACCTTGGCAACCTATATGATTGAAGGTGCTTCTTCGAAAGACTTTCGTCATGTCAAAGCCATGATGTACAAAACCCCAGAATTACTCCATCAAGTTCTATCGGTATTGGCGGACTCTGTTACTGAATACTTAAATGCGCAAATTGCTGCTGGTGCCCAAGCCGTGCAAATCTTTGATACTTGGGGTGGTGTACTAAGTAGCCCCTGTTACCAAGCCTTCTCTTTGCAGTATATGGAGCGCATTGTGCAGGGCTTAACCAGGGAAGCTGAAGGTCGTGCAGTACCAGTGATTTTGTTTACCAAAAACGGTGGTCAGTGGCTTGAAAGTATGGCGGCAACGGGCGCAGATGCCCTAGGCTTAGATTGGACTACAGAGATTGGTGCTGCCCGCGCGCGGGTGGGTGAGCAAGTAGCCATTCAAGGTAATATGGACCCCAGTGTACTTTATGCTGATGCTGCAGGTATTGAGGCTGAGGTAGGTCGCATACTGGCTGACTTTGGTGCTAATAACGGCCATGTATTTAATTTAGGCCACGGTATTCATCAATTTGTTGATCCTGAGAGTGCCAAGATATTTGTTGATGCGGTGCACGAACAAAGCGCCCAATACCACGCTTAATTAATAACTTATAGGTAAACCAAAGCGAAGCTATAGTTCCGCTTTTTCGTGGCTCGTAAAAAGTTAAGCAAGGCTTTATTTTTGGGTGCTTGCGTCTATGGTTTGATAGATTAAATCCCATACTCCATGGCCTTTACCTTCGCCGCGTTTTTGGAATTTCGTCACTGGGCGGAAGTGAGGTTGTGGAGAATATTCGCCAGGACCTGCTTGATTACGATATCCCGGTGCTGCCTCCATCACTTCCAACATATGTTCTGCATAGGGCTGCCAATCTGTAGCCATATGAAAGATGCCCCCAGCAACCAATTTTTGGCGAATATCTTGGGCAAATTTGGCTTGCACAATACGGCGCTTATTGTGCTTCTTTTTATGCCATGGGTCAGGGAAGAACAACTGTACCCCAGCAAGGCTATGGTCAGGGATACATTGGGCCATCACCTCGATAGCATCATCGGCAAAGACTTTTAGATTAGTGAGTTCACCTAAGTGAGCGTTGTTTAATAAACGCCCCACACCCGGTTGGTGGACTTCAATGCCTAGATAATTATTTTCTGGCATAGTTTGTGCCATGGTAATAAGGGAATCGCCCATACCAAAACCAATTTCCATAATTACTGGATTGTCGTTACCAAAAAGGTAAGCAAAATCTAATTTGCCAGCACTTAATTCCAGACCATAGGTTGGCCACAAGTTGTCTAGGGCTTGCTGCTGACTCGGTGTCATACGGCCAGCACGTTTAACAAAGCTGCGAATGCGGCGCGGGAATAAAGTGTCGTCTTGCGGATCATGCATATAAATATGGTTACCATAATTGGTGTGCTAAAGGCCAAAATTTGCCAGTGCTGTTAGGGGGCCTATTTTACCTTATATTGAAGGCAACAAAATAGTCGCTAACAGGGGTCATTGTGAGATGAATTTGGTAAACTGTCTCCAGATAGCGGTATTTAGATTAACAGGAATTATATGACCACTTTGCGTATAGCAACCCGTGAAAGCCAATTGGCTTTATGGCAGGCCGAGTTTATTAAAGCTGAACTAGAGCGTCATCACCCCGGTTTGCAAGTGGAACTGTTGGGGATGAAAACCAAAGGCGATATTATTCTTGATGTGCCTTTAGCTAAAGTCGGTGGTAAGGGTTTATTTGTAAAAGAATTAGAGCAGGCCATGTTGGATAACCGTGCAGATATTGCGGTGCATTCAATGAAAGATGTGCCTATGGAATTTCCCGATGGTCTTGGCTTGGCAATAATCTGTGATCGCGAAGATCCCACAGATGCCTTTGTCTCCAATCAATATGCCAGTCTTGATGACCTGCCCGAGGGTGCCAAGGTAGGTACCTCTAGTTTACGCAGACAATTACAGATCAAAGCCGCCCGGCCTGATTTGACGCTGTTAGATTTACGCGGCAATGTGAATACCCGCTTAGCCAAACTCGACAATGGTGACTATGACGCCATTATTTTGGCCAGTGCTGGTTTACTGCGGTTAAATTTTGCTGAGCGTATCCGCAGTCGGTTACCAATAGAGCTAAGTTTGCCTGCTGGTGGCCAAGGTGCTGTTGGGGTTGAGTGTCGTACCAACGACGCCCGTACTCGCGCTTTGTTGGCACCCCTGCATCATAAAGATACAGCTGACAGAGTGCTGGCTGAGCGAGCCTTAAACCGGCGTCTTGAAGGGGGATGTCAGGTACCTATTGCTTGTTATGCGGAACTGCATGACGATAACTTGTATTTACGTGGCTTGGTAGGCGACCCCAGTGGCAAAACCGTGTTGCGTGCCGAGGCGACTGGGCCACGGGCAAAGGCTGAACAGCTGGGCGTACAGGTGGCGGAAATGCTACTCGATCAGGGTGCAGGCGCTATTTTGGCTAAAGTCTACGCAGCTGGTTAACATCGATGAGCTTAAGGGTATTAGTCACTAGGCCACAAGCGCAAGCTTCTTCCACCATGGCAGCTATTGCTGCTGCAGGACATCAAGTCTTGGCTATGCCTTGCCTTGAGATAGTGCCAGTGCCAAGTACATCACCCCAAGGTAAAGTTAATCAATCCTTGGCGCTCAATTTAGACGCTTATGCCCATGTTATTATGGTCAGTACCAATGCCGCCGCAAATTTTCTGCCCTTGGTAGAGAACTATTGGCCCCAGTGGCCAGTTAGACAAACCTGGTGGGGTATGGGAAGCACAACCTGTGCTTTGTTAGAAGCGGCGCAATTACCTTGTGTTGAAAGCTCTGCTTATGGTGATACCAGTGAAGCTTTATTGCAAAGTCTGCTGCCTGATATAGAAGCCCATGACAAAGTTTTGATCGTGCGCGGCGTGGGTGGCCGCGAAACCCTCGCTACGGCTTTGCGTGATAAAGGTGCTGTGGTTGATTACGCACAATGTTATCAACGCCAAGCTCCCCAGGTATCAGCCGAGGACAAAATAAAGCTACAGGCTTTTAAGCCTCAGGTAGTGGTGTTACAGAGTGGTGAAACCTTGGTGAACTTTGATGCAAGTTTTCGACAAGATATTGCTGCTTTTGATAAGCGTATCCATCTTGTTTTACCCAGTGAACGGGTGCTGGAGATGGCGCAAAAATTGGGTTATGGTCAATGTCTAGTAAGTGCAGGTGCCAGTGACCGAGCAATATGTGATACTCTCAATCACCTTAACCAGAATATATAAACCTGAACCCATAATCAGATCAGCCAACTCGTAATAACAGGATCTCGCAAGTATGACGGATAAACAGGATACCCAGACCACTCCCAAAGTCACTAGTGGACAGGCAAAAGCCAACAAACCTGCCGCATCCAAAGTGGCTCAGAAATCTGCCAAAGGTGGTCGTATGGCGGGTATTATGGCTTTATTGGCACTGTTATTAGGGGCTTACACTAGTTATCAGATTTGGCTTACCAATCAGCAGCTAACGAATCTACAGCAGGCGAGTCAACAACAAGCATCTGTGCAAGAGTCACTTGCTGGTGATGTTTCTCGCGCTGGTGCTGAGGTGGTTAGTCTAAAGTCCAGTTGGCAGCAACAAAAACAGATATTAGCAAAGCAACAACAAAATATGGACCTGGCCCTGCAGGAAGCCTTGCAACAAATGGCCCAAACGCAAAACCAAAGTCAGCAGAAGTTACCCAAATGGGAATTAGCAGAAGCAGAGTATTTATTGCGCTTAGCCAATCAACGCTTGGCTATGGAACAAAATCCAGCGGCAGTAATTACGTTATTGCAAGCAGCTGATGAAATTATGCGCAGTAGTGAACAAGTAGGCGGTTACCTAGTTCGGCAGGCTATTGCCACGGATATTGGTGCTTTATCGAGTGTATCAGTGGTGGATGTCGAAGGCGTTTATGCACGCCTAGCTGGACTTTTAGAGCAGTCTTTAGGCTTAAACTATATTGCGGTTATACCTCTTAAGGCAGCAGAGGAGAATGGTGCTGCAGATGCTACCAATGAAGAAACCCCCGTAGAGACCTTAACTTGGGATCAAAAAGCGTGGCAAGTTGCTGGTGATTTGGCAGAGGGTACTTGGCAGGAATTACAATCATTGGTGCGTATTCAGGAGCGAACCACTGCTGATCAGTGGTTGTTAAGCCCTGATATGGAAGTCCTATTAGCCATGCGCCTTCAATTGGGCTTAACCCAGGCCCAAGCCGCCTTATTACGTGGTCAGCAAGATATTTATCAGTCATCATTGGCCCAAGTGGCTAGCTTATTACATGATTATTATCGGCATTCAGATCCTGTGGTGCAGGCTATGCAGGCACAAATTACCCAGCTCAGCCAAATACAACTATTAACCGCAATGCCTGATATTAGCAGCTCCTTATATGCCTTACAGGATTTACAAGCAGCCATTTATGACCAGCAGGGAGAATAGTTAGATGCGTATTCCTGGGTGGGTGCTGTTATTTCTATTACTGGTAATTGCCGGTGCCTGGTTGGGCGCCATGATCCAGATGGATGCTGGTTATATACTCTTGGCTTGGCGGCAGACGACGGTCGAAATGAGCCTCTGGGTTGGCTTAGTGCTTATGCTGATCACCTTTGTCAGCCTCTATACCCTTTTGCGACTGGTGTTTTCCGTGCGCGCACCTTGGCAATTCCTTTTGCGCTGGTCGGCGGAAGGCAAGCTGCGTCGTATGCAACGACAAACCCGCCATGGTTTGTTAGCCCTTGCTAACGGGCAGTATGAGCGGGCAGAAGAAAAGTTGGGTGGTTTAGTGGCAAATACTACTCAGCCGCTCGTAGTGATACCCGCTTTAGCTGAGGCGGAGGCGCGTTTAGGAAAATTTGCCCAAGCACAGGCACGTTTGCAACGTCTCTTAACCTCTATGCCTGAAGCCTTTGCCTTGGTAGGTCTAGCCCAAGCCCGCATTTTTATTCAGCAAGGGGATGCCGAAGCCGCATTAACACCATTGCAAAAAATTACGACCAAGGACAAACGTCATGCTCAGGCCAATGAATTGCTACTTGAGCTGTTACAGGGTTTGCAACGTTGGACGGATGTTATTGCCTTGCTGAAAGTTATTGGTTCTGCCAAGCAAATGTCTAAAGGCATGCTGGCCCAACAACAGCAAAAAGCCTATCAACTGGCTTTTGCACAAATTACAGCGGATCAACAAGGTTTGGAGCAACTGCTGCAATTATGGCAAAAAGCGCCAGCATCTGTACAAGAATCTAGCCATTGCCGTTTGGCGTTAGTGCAGGCCATGGGTCAAGCAGAGGGAAATCCTGCTACCCGCACGGCTGAATTTATTGAAAGCAGCCTGAAGCAGCAATGGAATGATGATTTGGTATTAGCCTATGCGCATCTACCCATGGCCAATGTTGAGGCAGCATTAAAGCATGCTGAGAGTTGGCAACAACAGGCTAAAAATAGTGCTGCGCTGCAATTAACTTTGGGGCGTTTATGTCGTCGTTTGGAATTGTGGGGTAAAGCCCGGGATTATTTAACGGCTAGTATCAATATACAGGCCAGCAAAGAAGCTCATGCCGAATTAGCTCGACTCGAACAGCACTTAGGTCGAGTCGATGTAGCTCTAGAACATTATCGTTTAGCAAGCGTGTTCTGACGCTCATGGGGATAAAAGCCCAAAAATTAGGTAAAGATGATAAAAAAATAACCCAGTGCTGGTTGCAAACGTTGACATTGCCTTATGAATCCGACAAACTCTAGACCAATGGTGCTTAGTACCTCTTTATCTCCTGATGACATCCGTCATCGCGAAGCCAAATTACAATAGTTATTAAAATCAAATCTCTCTACTTCTTTGCCTGTCTGGCTACAAATTAATTATGAATCTTACCGAACTAAAAAAGAAATCCATGCCCGAATTGTTAGAAATAGCAAAAGAAATGGGCCTAGATAACCTTGCTCGCTCCCGCAAACAAGACGTTATCTTTAGCATCCTTAAACGCCACGCCAAAAGTGGTGAAGATATTTATGGTCAAGGTGTCCTAGAAATCCTACAAGATGGTTTTGGCTTCTTACGCTCAGCTGACTCATCATATTTGGCTGGACCCGATGATATATATGTATCTCCCTCGCAAATTCGTCGATTTAATCTGCGCACAGGTGATAGCATTGACGGTAAAATTCGTCCCCCGAAAGATGGTGAGCGTTATTTTGCTCTATTAAAGGTAGCCAATATTAACTTTGGGCCTCCAGAACAAGCGAAAAACAAAATTCTGTTTGAAAACCTGACCCCTTTATTTGCTCAGCAACGTTTGCATATGGAATTAGGTAATGGTTCCAGTGAAGATTTGACGGCGCGGGTGATTGACCTGACATCGCCAATGGGTAAAGGCCAGCGGGCGTTGGTAGTATCGCCGCCCAAGGCAGGTAAAACCTTAATGCTGCAAAATATTGCTCATTCCATTACCCGCAACAACCCAGATTGTTACCTGATTGTGCTGTTAATCGATGAGCGTCCAGAAGAAGTAA
>DNNY01000104.1 GCA_003497765.1 Oceanospirillaceae bacterium | reverse complement strand
CCTTGCCCTTGAAGGTGTTGCCTTATCTGAAGGACTAAGAAGGCTGCATGCCAAAGATGCTGATGGCCAACTTAAGGTCGGTGTTGATGCGTTTATCCTGATCTGGAAACAACTTAAACGCTGGCGTATTTTGGGATTCTTTGTTGCCTTGCCGATTATCCGTCAGGTTGCAAGGGTTGTGTATGGTTTATTTGCGGATTGGCGCTTTAAACGCTTACACCATTGCCAGTTGTCATTGGAAAAAGATTCCCTCTAGTATAAAGATTGGAAATTTGCATCATGGCTGAAGAAAAAGCAAAAAATATCCTCGGTGGAGAACTAGAGTCCTGTTGTACGGACCCGATGACAGGCTTCTTAAGAGATGGTTACTGTAATACCAATCAAATGGATCAAGGCACACATGTGGTTTGTGCCATTATTACCGATGAATTTTTAGCCTTTACCAAATCCCGTGGTAACGATTTAATTACCCCTAGGCCAGAGTACCAGTTTCCCGGACTTAAGGCTGGAGACGGCTGGTGTTTATGCGCTCTGCGCTGGAAAGAAGCTTTTGCTACGGGTGTGGCGCCGCCAATAAAACCCTCATCAACCCATGAAAAAGTCCTTGAATTTATCAATCGAGAAGACTTAGAAAAGTACTATCTTCAATAAATTAGCTGAATCGCTACTTGCTATTTCATCTGTACTAACTGAATTAACATAGTTTGTCCAAGCTATAGCCTTCAGCAAGCAATGACTGATGTAAATAGGCGATATGTTGAGGACCAATTTCACAACAGCCGCCCACAATTGTGGCGCCCCCATCAATCCATTCTTTTACATGTTTTGCATACACCTCTTGTGATAAATCAACGCGAGCTTCTAAGACGTCAACAGTGCCACCTTTAGTCAATTTATCAATCGCGGTAAAACCATTGGCGTAGGCGCCAAAGGTTAGATTTGAATCATTTAGTTGGGGTAATGCTTGGGTTACTGTTTCAGGGAAGGAACAATTGATTAGCACGGCACTTACTTGCTTCTCTTGTAACATGGCTAAAGCATCAGCTAAAGGCTCACCAGAGCGCAATGTGGCTGCTTTATCATCGGCCAGAGTAAAGCCAATATAAGCCTTTTGCCCATGGGCGTATAAGGCATCAATAGCGGCTTCAGTCTCACTAATATTAGACATGGTTTCTACCAAAAATAGATCCACCCCATGGGCTTGTGCGGCTATGATTTTGCTATATTCATCAAATGATTCTTGGTAGCTAAGGGCTTCTGCAGCAATATAGCTAGCTGCAATAGGGGGCAGACAACCGGCAATATTTATATCAGCTCTAGGTACCTTGGCATTGGTGATGGCTTGGTTAAGCAATTCAATAGCCAGTTTATGGGTGCTTTCAAAATGATCTCCCATATCATGGCGAGTCATACGAGTTGGTGTCGCTGTATAGTTATTTAGGGTCAGCACTCTAGCCCCGGCAGAAATAAATTCCTCATGGACTTTAACAACAATCTCAGGTTCATTGTGCATCACTTGCACCGACCACAAAGGGTGTGATTTGGCTTGGCTAGAGCGTTTATTGATTTCTTGACCTAGGCCACCATCCAAAAGTGTAATCTTGGGCATAAATGACTCCTGAAAACAAAACAGCGTATTTCAAAATCAATTCTCAATAGGCTTTAAATGCCTTTCTCAGAGAGAATCAGCATAGTATACGAGCAACCGCTTAAGAGCCAGTAATATCTAATGTTTAACTAGTATTGGGTCAATATTAGGCAGTGAATCTAGTGCAACCATCTAGCTTTAAAACGGCGACCTTTTAATTTGCCTGCTGATAATTTGTTTAGGGCTTGTTTCCTGAACTTATGAGCTACAGCGACATAAGCCCAGTGATCTCCAACCTGTATTTTACCAATTTGTTCCCCAGGTATGCCATCTTCGCCGGTTAAAGCGCCGACAATATCACCCGGGCGCAGCTTTTGTTTTTTGCCACCACTAATTTGCAATGTAACCATGGCGGGCTTAGGAGGAGTACTCCGCAATAGTGAGGCAGGCGGCAGCTTTGCCTGAGGGAGGGCATAGCCTAGATAATTTTCTAACAGTTCTAACTTATAGGCTTCTTGCTGACTGTAGAGGCTACAAGCTAGGCCTGAAGCACCTGCTCTACCAGTTCGACCAACGCGATGAGTATGCACTTCTAACTCACGTGCAATTTGATAATTAATAACCAAGTCCAAGGCAGTAATATCCAAACCTCTTGCCGCCACATCTGTTGCAACCAGAATACTCATACTATAGTTGGCAAAACGCGCCAAGGTTTGATCCCGTTGTTTTTGCTCTAGGTCACCATGTAAAGCTGCAGCGGAAAAACCATGGGCATTGAGTTGGTCTGCTAAAGTTTGGGTTTCGCGCTTGGTATTGCAGAAAATTAAACAGGATTGGGGTTGTTGCTTGAGTAACAGTAGTCGAACAGCATCAAACCGTGATTCCTCATCGGTCACTTTGTAGACCTGTTGTTGGATTGAATGCTGATTATGCACTTCAGCTACCTTGATGGTCACTGGCTGCTGAAGATAGCGTGTTGCCATAGCTTCAATTTGGCTTGGATAGGTAGCACTAAAAAGGAGTGTTTGACGTTTACTGGGTAGGTGACCAATTATAGTATACAATACTTCTTTAAAGCCCATATCCAACATTCGATCGGCTTCATCAAGCACTAGAGTCGTGACTTGTTGAAGTTGTAGGTGGCCTTTTCTTATATGATCTTCGATACGTCCTGGGGTGCCAACAACAATATGTGCCCCATGTTGTAGGGAGTTTATTTGTGGACCAAAGGGCATGCCACCACATATGTTAAGCACTTTGATATTATGCATCCCTCTAGCTAAACGCCGAATTTCCCCAGCCACTTGATCAGCTAGTTCTCGAGTCGGGCATAGAACCAGAGACTGTACTTGGAATTGTTTAACAGCTAATTTATTTAAGATTCCCAAACCAAAGGTGGCTGTTTTACCCGACCCCGTTTTAGCTTGGGCAATTACGTCTTTATTAGCCAATAAGTAGGGCAACGCTTGTGCCTGAATAGGCGTCATAGCCTTGAAGTTAAGACTTGCTATGTTGCTAACTAACTCTTGGCTTAGCTTAAGGCTAGAAAATTCATAAGATGACATGGGACGACCAAGTAAAGATGGCTATCCCTATTAACAATTTGTTCAAGAGATAAGCAAAAAACTACTCTACCTGAGCTGAGTGAAGCTGCCTATACTTTAAAAGGCTTCATTAACGCTTCACACTGCGCTTCTTCGGTACTGGCCGACAAACTAACAATCAAATCTTTATGGTGTTTGTTTAGCGTTTCAATAAGCTGTTGCAGTTGAGTGATATGGTCTTGCTCAACTAAATGCTTTGCTTCAACTCTGATGCGTTTTAGTTTTGGTATGTTGGTTAGCTGGCTGTCTTGTAGTAACAGTTGGCTACTTACTGATATACCGAGATTGGGTAGATCAATTAGCTCAATAAAACCCTTCACGTCGTCTAGGGAGTTAAGATGATTTGTGTAGCCCTCACTGAGGGGTTCCATCAATATATCAATGCCTAACTCACTAGCCGCCTGACAGGTGGAGGTGATATAACGAAACAATTGTTGCCGGGACTTTAATTGTTCATGTTCCCAGTGCAAATACTTACTAGGCCCATTATCAATACAGACGGTGTTGCCCCCCAAGGCGGCAACTTTCTTTAGTGCTTTCTTGGTATGTAAGTCCCAGACATAGCTATTAAAACCAGTTTCAGTAATGGTAACTTCTGCAGGCAGTAAACCGGTAAAGCTAGGCGCTGTTAATTTGGCATCAGCTACGAAAGACTCTAGTAATGCCATATCATCACTATTAAATTGCAACACATCAGAGATAGGCATCTCAATATGTGCCATAGCAGAATGCGCCAAAGGCAGTACTTGATTAGCATTATTGACTTGCTGACACCAGATAATGGACATAGCACTTACCCCTAGCAATAAAATATGGTTTAAGAGAGGCTGATCAAAAACAGCCTTTTATAACCTTATGTTGCCACATGTGATACCTGTTTGTCAGGCGAGTAGATATCAAGAATATTCCAATGCCCTGTTGTCGGGGTAGGATTATTGATCATAGCGACATCAATTACCGTTGGTTTACCTGTAGCAATAGCCTCTTCTAGGGCAGGTAAAAGATCCTTAGCAGCCTCAATGCGGACCCCTTTCACACCATAAGCGTTAGCAATATCAGCATAATTTGGTTGTAGTTCTGCCTCACCAACCTGGCCCGGAAATACAGTGCCATAAGTACTGTCATAGTGGGCTTTTTGTAAGCCAGCTATGGTACCAAAAGCATTATTGTTCATAACGACCCAAATCACGCCTAGCTGTCGAGCGGCTGCCGTCGCTAACATAGCCGGGTTTTGACCAAAGCCACCATCACCTAC
>DNNY01000146.1 GCA_003497765.1 Oceanospirillaceae bacterium | reverse complement strand
GGCAGCGTTGGTATTCGCTCTCGTCCTATGCATGCTATCGATGCTAATTTTACTAGTATTTATTAATATGCTTACAGCACTATTAACATTGTTGTCAGTGATTGGCTACGCGGTTATCTATACGGTTTACCTTAAACGTTCCACACCTCACAATATTGTTTTAGGTGGTGCTGCAGGGGCGGCGCCTCCAGTGTTAGGCTGGGCTGCTGTAACTGGCTCCGTGAATATGGATGCGTTACTGTTATTTCTAATTATTTTTGTTTGGACACCACCGCATTTTTGGGCGCTAGCTATTCGTCGCCGTGATGATTATGCTAAGGCTGGTGTGCCAATGTTACCCGTTACCCATGGTATTGCCTTTACAAAAGGACAAATTTTTCTCTATAGCTTATTGCTGTTAGTGGTAACTTTAGTGCCGTTTGTAGTTAATATGACTGGCGTTATCTATTTAGCCGGTGCCTTAGGTTTGGGTATTATGTTTGTTTACCACGCATGGAAATTATATCGTGGCAAAGCCGATGAACACGCTATGAAGACCTTTGCCTATTCCATTTTCTATCTGAATGGTATTTTCGCATTTTTATTACTGGATCATTATGCACGCGACTTTTTGCGTACATTAATGGTTTAAATAGGTATAAAAGTGAGCGCTATGGGTTCAGCTCCAAATTGGGTTGTTAAGCTTGCATTAGTAGCTGTGCTAACTGTTTGCAGTGTCATTATATTGGGTTCTTGGACCCGATTGGCAGATGCAGGTCTGGGCTGTCCTGATTGGCCAGGTTGCTATGGGCAATTAATTGTGCCACAAACTGCTGAGGAAATTCAGCTAGCGGAGTCTTTGTACCCTGATAGTCCGGTTGAAGTAGGTAAAGGTTGGCTGGAGATGATTCATCGTTACCTTGCTACCATACTAGGCTTCTTTATTCTCGTCATTGCCTTTGGCTCATGGTTCTATCGGCGTCGTTTATATTATCCGTTTAAACATACTCAGCTATTGTTAGCTGTAGTGTTAATGCAGGGTGCCTTTGGTGCTTGGACAGTGACATGGAAGTTGTGGCCTCAGATAGTAACCGCTCATTTGTTTGGGGGTTTTATCACCGCCAGTTTGTTATCTATATTGATGTTGCGCTTATCTCGTATGGGGCGACAGGTGCGTCCACTGCGATTACAGGATCGTCGAATTAGTCTGTGCTTTTGGGCTTTAATAGGCTTACTGCTGACTAGTGTGCAAATTTTTCTAGGTGGCTGGATGAGTGCCAATTATGCCGCATTGGCTTGCTCCGATTTGCCCACCTGTAATGGCCAATGGTGGCCAGCTATGAACTTTGCCGAAGGCTTTAATCTCAGTCAAACCATAGGCCCTAACTATTTGGGTGGTTTAATGGATGGTGAGGGTCGTAAGGCCATTCATGTTATTCATCGTTTTATGGCCATTATTTTGGGAATATATTTAATCCTTATGGCTCGTAAATTATGGCATCAGCCCGAAGCACGTTTGCACTTTTTTGCTGGTCTAATCATGGTCTTATTTACTATTCAGTTTTTGTTAGGTTTAGCTAATGTGTATTGGCATCTGCCTTTACCTGTTGCGGTAGCCCATAACTTCGGTGGTGCCTGCTTATTTGTCACCATGATGTGCCTAAATTACTTTTTATTTAGTAGCCGCAGTAGGGTAAGTTACGAATAAACGACCAAAGACAATCGAGTTTTCAGTTGTCTTTTTGCTTCGCTACTGCGTTACTTCTTTAAAGAATATGTCATGGTTATGCTGTTTGTGTTAGCAAACCGCATTATCTAGTATGGGTTGGTGTATAATGCCGGCTTTATCTTATCTTTGTCCCGCCTGTTTATGAATCACGCTTATTTTGCAACCTGCCCAAAGGCTATAGAACCGATACTTGCTGATGAACTAACTAGTTTGGGGGCTGAAAACGTCAAACTATCCCAAGGTGGGGTGTTATTCTCTGGCACTTTAGCCATAGGTTATAAAGCCTGTTTATGGAGTCGTCTTGCAAATCGTATTTTATTACTTGTGTATGAAACTAAAATAGACTCTCCCACTGATTTATATGCCGCTGTAAAGGCTGTTGATTGGCAACAACATTTGCATAGTGGGCAATCTTTGCTAGTCGATTATGCAGGACGTTTACGTGGCATTGATAATACGCATTTTGGTGCCTTAAAGGTAAAAGATGCCATTGTGGACCAATTTCGTGATGCTGGCTTAGAACGACCTAGTATTGCCAAACAAGACCCAGACCTCCGCGTCAATGTGTTTGTTAGCCGGGGCAGAGGTCGTATTAGCATTGATTTGTCTGGTGAGAGCCTCCATCGCCGTGGTTATCGCCAAGATGGTGGCATGGCGCCCCTAAAAGAGAATTTAGCGGCGGCATTACTAATGCGTGCTGGTTGGCCTGAATTGGCTGCCCAGGGAGCGCCTTTAATTGACCCAATGTGTGGTTCGGGCACCTTTTTGATCGAAGCGGCTTTATTAGCAACAGATACCGCGCCCGGTTTATTGCGCTGGCGCTTTGGATTACAAACCTGGGCTCAGCATAATAAACAATTATGGCAAAGGTTATGGGATGAGGCTGAGCAACGTAGGGAAATAGGTGAGGCACAGTTTAAGGCAGAAATTCATGGTTATGACGGCATGCCAAAAGCCGTGACCCAAAGTCGTGAAAATATTAAACAAGCGGGGGTGGAAAGTTTTATCCGCGTGAGTCATCGGCAGCTAAAAGAATTAAAACCATTAACCCATAAAGCCGATTTATTACCCGGGCTAATGCTTACTAATCCGCCTTATGGTGAGCGCTTAAGTGAAGTGGCGGATATACAGTATTTGTATCAGCATTTAGGCGAAAAGGTGAGTCAACAATTTAAACATTGGCGCCTTGCGGTGTTTACTGGTAATCCAGATCTAGGCAAAGCTGTTGGCTTACGCTCTCATAAACAATACAGTTTCTATAATGGTGCAATTAAAAGCCAATTACTGTTGTTTAATATTACTGATGACAATCACTTTCATGATCGTCGCCACACAGACGGTGTAATCCCTTTGCAGGAACTGAGTCAGGGTGCGCAAATGTTTGCCAACCGCATAAGTAAAAACGCCAAGCAATTAAAAAGCTGGTTGCGTCAGCAGAATATAAGCTGTTATCGCTTGTATGATGCCGATATGCCTGAATATGCCGTAGCGGTTGATGTCTACGGTGATTGGTTGCATGTGCAAGAATACGCACCACCAGCTAAAGTGAATGCCGATAATGCCGCCCGTCGCTTACAGGAAGTGCTCTTAGCGTTACCACAAGTGACAGGCATACCAGAGCAACGAATTGTGTTAAAACAGCGTAAGCAACAATCAGGTAAACAGCAATATCAAGCTTTGCAGAAGGGTGGAGACTATTTAGAGGTTATGGAAGAGGGTTGTCGATTATTGGTTAACTTAACCGATTATCTGGATACGGGATTATTTTTGGATCATCGCCCCGTTCGCAAGCGTATTCAAAATATGGCAGCTGGTAAGTGCTTTTTAAATCTGTTCTGCTATACGGCAAGCGCCACTATACATGCCATTAAAGGCGGGGCGAAGAAATCCCTTAGTGTTGATATGTCAGCTACTTATCAAAGCTGGTCACGAAAAAATTTAGCTCTAAATGGTGCTAGTGAGTGGCTGCATAAATTAGAGCAAGCCGATTGTATGGAGTTTCTCCGGCATCATGGGAATACCCATGCTGGTCAATACGATCTTATCTTTTTGGATCCACCAACGTTTTCTAACTCGAAACGTATGATTGGTGTTATGGATGTGCAAAGAGATCATGTGTGGATGATAAAGCAGGCCATGGGATTGCTGTCACCCGAGGGTACATTAATCTTTTCAACCAACTACCGCAAATTTGTGCTGGATGAAAAGGTTACCCAGTTTAATCAGGTTAAGGATATTAGTGCACAAACCATAGACCGTGATTTCTCTCGTAATAAAAAGATTCATTACTGTTTCGAGATTAAACACCTACCGGATAATCGGTAGCATAGACCAACAAAAAAGGGGTAGACGGCACGCCGTTTACCCCTTTGTTTATTAGTATTTATTACCTACTGATAAGGACCGGTTGGTCAATTACTCCATAGAAGAAGCACCGATCTTATGGATAGAAATATCGGCTCCTTGGAATTCTTCTTCTTCGCTGAGACGTAGGCCAAACAATACTTTGGCAATACCGTAGGCGATTAGGCCACCAATTACGGCGATACTGATACCAGCTAGTGAACCAATTATTTGGCTCATTAGGCTAACGCCACCTAAACCACCTAGAGCTTCCAAACCAAAGATGCCTGCAGCAATACCACCCCAAGCACCACATAGACCATGAAGAGGCCATACACCCAACACGTCATCAATTTTCCAACGATTTTGCGTGAGGATAAAGGCATATACAAAAATTGCGCCGGCGATAGCACCAACAGCCAGTGCACCAATTGGGTGCATTAGATCAGATCCGGCACAAACAGCTACTAAGCCAGCTAGGGGGCCATTGTGGACAAACCCTGGGTCGTTTCTACCCACTACTAGTGCTGCAAGAGTACCGCCAACCATGGCCATTAAGGTATTTACTGCAACTAGGCCGCTAATGCCGTCTAAAGTTTGGGCAGACATAACGTTAAAGCCGAACCAGCCGATAGTTAGTACCCAAGCACCTAAAGCTAGGAAAGGAATACTGGACGGAGCAAAAGCAATAACCTGTCCATTCTTATAACGACCATGGCGATTACCCAATAGCAATACAGCTACTAAAGCAATCCAGCCACCAACACCGTGCACAACAATGGAACCGGCAAAGTCGTGGAAGCTAGCACCAAAGTTTGTTTCTAACCAACTCTGGAAGCCAAAGTTACCGTTCCAGGCAATGCCTTCAAATAGAGGATAAACAAAGCCCACGCAGATAGCTGCGCTAAGTAGTAGAGGCCAGAATTTAGCCCGCTCAGCGATACCGCCAGAGATAATGGCTGGTATGGCAGCAGCAAAGGTCATTAAGAAGAAGAATTTAACTAAGGCATAGCCATTGTCAGCACTCAAGTTAGCAGCGCTAGTTAGGAATGTTTGGTCATATGCAACCCAATAACCAATAAAGAAGTAGGCTAAGCAAGATACACTAAAATCGCTGATGATTTTGATCAAGGCATTAACCTGGTTCTTATGCCTTACAGTACCAACTTCAAGAAAAGCAAAGCCAGCATGCATGGCCAGCACCATAATGGCACCGATTAAAATAAATAAGGTGTTGGAACTCTGTACTAAAGTAGCAACATGACTGCTAATGGATTCCACAATATACTCCCATAAGTATAGATGCACTAAAAAGGTGCGTTAATATATTATTATGGCTATGTTTTGGTGCACATAACACATTCTAACCTCCAAAACCGCACTGCTTTGGGGATTACGCAGATATTAAGCAATAATTGTGCCAAATTGGGGCATAATTTTAGATAATATGTCCAATAAGGTGCATCACGCTATTTGGGATAGTTTTTTCTTGATTTAGACTAGCTTTATTTAAGCATAAAAAAAGCCACTTGCAGTGGCTTTTTAATTTACAGATGGATATTGAGACTATTTTTTTGGATATTCTCGAGCCGTTTCACCTGTATAAAGTTGACGTGGGCGACCAATGCGATAGGGGCCACTATGCATTTCATGCCAATGGGCTATCCAACCGACAGTCCTTGCCATAGCAAATATTACTGTAAACATGGAGGTTGGAATGCCAATGGCTTTAAGGATAATGCCAGAGTAGAAATCAACGTTTGGATAAAGTTTACGTTGGATAAAGTACTCGTCTTCTAGGGCAATTTGCTCTAGACGCTTGGCTATTTGAAGCAAAGGGTCATCTTCAATACCTAGTAGATCCAGAACCTCATCACAGGTTTGGCGCATAACTTTAGCCCGTGGGTCAAAGTTCTTATATACACGATGACCAAAACCCATTAAACGGAAGGGGTCATTCTTGTCTTTCGCTTTGGCGATAAATGTGTCTATTTGTGATACATCACCAATTTCTTCCAGCATATCCAATACAGCTTCATTGGCACCTCCGTGTGCAGGGCCCCAAAGTGCAGCAATACCGGAAGCGATACAAGCAAAGGGGTTAGCACCAGATGAGCCAGCCAAGCGCACAGTAGAAGTTGACGCATTTTGTTCATGATCAGCATGTAGCATAAAGATCTTGTCCATAGCACGAGCTAGAACAGGGTCAACTTTGCTTTCTTCGCATGGATTACCAAACATCATATGCAGGAAGTTCTCGCTATAATTTAGATCATTGCGAGGATACATAAAGGGTTGGCCTATGGAATACTTATATGACATCGCTGCCAAGGTAGGCATTTTGCCAATCAAACGTAGGGCGGATTCCTCACGATGAGCCTCGTCACTAATATCCAGACGGTCGTGATAGAAGGCGGACAGGGCGCCAACCACACCACACATAATAGCCATGGGATGAGCATCGCGCCGGAAACCGCGGAAAAGGTTTACCAATTGCTCATGCACCATAGTTTTTTTACTAACTTGTTCTTCAAAGTCAGCTAGCTGTTCAGTAGTAGGCAGCTCACCGTAGATAAGCAGATAACAGGTTTCTAGATAAGAAGAGTTATTGGCTAATTCTTCAATAGGATAACCACGGTGCAGTAACACACCTTTATCGCCATCTATATATGTAATCTTGGATTCACATGAGGCGGTGGAAACAAAACCTGGGTCGTAGGTAAAGATACCTTTACTAACCAGCGAGCGAACATCGATTACATCTGGGCCAGTTGTTCCGGAATAAATAGGTAACTCTATGGGGGCCATGCCTTCTATATGTAGTATGGCTTTTCGGTCGGACATTAATTGGCTCCTTGGTTTTACATAGTTAGCAATGCTGCCTAGTTGCCTAGTAAAGTCAGCTTTGCTCGGGAGGCCCTACTATAAGGGCTAGATTGTGATTGTCAACGTGTACAAGTATTCCTAGTGGTGTGAAACCTTACTAGATTGCATGTCATCTCAAATGCGGGGCTATTCTACCTTAAACCGCAGCGTGGCATGATTCCGCTAGCAAATAGCTAATATTACCACGATTTATATCGCAATTCAGGTTGTTTGTTTTTTATCTTTTATTGTACCCAAGATGCAGAGTCTTATAGAGTTTTTACAATAAATTACATAAATAAAGGCTTATTTTGTGAGCCTTTGCTAAGGCATTGAGTTACATTGTCTTTTCTGGGTAATGTATCTATAATTGCGCCGAGTTTGACGCCTCTAGTCAAGAAAGTGTCGAACTGGCAATAATTTCTATATGTTTTAGGCTTGGTTTTCGAGTGACTATTCCTATTAATGATAGGAGCATTCGTTACTTTGATTGCAACCAATGAATCCTTAGCCACTGAGTTTACTTCAGTATTGAGAGAAGGTAATCGTGAGCAAGAACAGACCTGTTAATCTAGATCTCAGGACCATTAAGCAACCTCTACCGGCCATTGTGTCGATCAGTCACCGTATCACTGGTGTGATGCTGTTTATTGGTCTTATCTTTATGTTTATTTTATTCGATATGTCCTTAAGTGGTGCTGAGGGTTTTGCCTCTGCAGAAACCATTATGCAGGAAAATTTCCTAGCCAAATTTATCGCTTGGGGTTTGCTAGTTTCACTATCCTTCCACCTATTTGCTGGGTTAAAGCATTTGGTGCAGGATTTTGGTTATGGTGAAGAATTATCTAGCGCTAATGTGGCAGCCAAAGTAGTTATTGTTGCCACAGTGGTTACAGCATTACTGGCGGGGTACTGGGTATGGTAAGGGCAGTAACAAGCTTTGGTCGGAGTGGTCTGTACGATTGGCTTATGCAGCGTGTAAGTGCAGTGGTGTTGACCCTATATACACTATTTATAGTGGCATATATAATAGCTAATCCTCAACTTACCTATGCCCAATGGAGCGGTTTGTTTGATATAACCGCCATGCGCATCTTTAGTTTAATGGCACTTTTGTCTTTGGGTGCTCATGTTTGGATTGGTTTGTGGTCTGTGTCAACGGACTATATTAAACCAATGGGTATTCGTTTCGTTTTCCAATTACTAACTGGCGCAGCTATGTTTGCTTATACCGTATGGGGTATCCAGTTGTTGTGGGGGCTATAGCCATGTCTGAAGCATTACGTAAAATGTCTTTTGAGGCCATCGTTATTGGTGGCGGTGGTGCTGGTATGCGAGCAGCATTGCAGCTAACAGAATCTGGTTTAAAGACAGCTTGTATTACTAAAGTATTCCCAACGCGATCTCATACAGTTTCGGCGCAAGGGGGTATAACTTGTGCTATAGCTAGCCATGATCCCAATGATGATTGGCGTTGGCATATGTATGACACTGTCAAAGGCTCTGATTATATTGGTGACCAAGACGCCATTGAATATATGTGTTCCGTCGGTCCACAAGCTGTGTTTGAGCTTGACCATATGGGTTTGCCTTTTTCACGGTTTGAAAATGGGCGTATTTATCAACGTCCTTTTGGTGGTCAGTCCAAAGAATTTGGTGAGGGTGGTCAGGCAGCCCGTACTTGTGCTGCTGCGGACCGAACTGGTCATGCCTTATTACATGCCTTATACCAAGGTAATTTAAAAGGTGGTACTACCTTTTTAAATGAGTGGTATGCCGTTGATCTCGTGGGGAATGACGATGGTGACGTGGTTGGTGTCGTCGCTATTTGTATTGAAACCGGCGAGACTGTTTATATTGAAGCTAAAGCTACCGTTTTGGCTACTGGTGGTGCTGGGCGTATATACCAGTCCACTACTAACGCTCATATTAATACCGGTGATGGTATTGGTATGGCCCTGCGTATGGGCTTGCCTGTTCAAGATATGGAAATGTGGCAGTTTCATCCTACTGGTATAGCTGGGGCAGGGACTTTGGTTACTGAGGGATGCCGTGGTGAAGGTGGCTATCTAATCAATAAAGATGGTGAGCGTTTTATGGAACGCTATGCACCTAATGCTAAGGATCTTGCTGGCCGTGATGTTGTTGCACGTTCCATGGTTATGGAGATTTTAGAAGGTCGAGGTTGTGGTGAAAAAGGTGATCATGTATTCCTGAAACTCGATCATTTGGGTGAGGAAGTGCTTGAAAGCCGGTTGCCTGGTATTTGTGAATTGTCGCGTACCTTTGCCCACGCTGATCCAGTGGTTGAGCCAATACCCGTGGTACCAACTTGCCACTATATGATGGGCGGTTTGCCTACCAATATTGGTGGTCAGGTATTGTATCCAGAATCTGAATCCGAGAGTCGTGTAGTAGGGGGCTTATATGCTTGTGGTGAAGTTGCCTGTGTTTCTGTGCATGGTGCTAATCGCCTAGGTGGTAATTCTCTTCTCGATTTGGTGGTGTTTGGCCGTGCTTGTGGCTTACAGATAGAAAAATCCTTGAGCGAAGGTTTTGAGTCTAAGGTGGCTACCCAAGCTAATTTGGATAAAGCTATGGCTCGTTTGCATAAACTAAATAGTTCTGAAGGCGGTGAGAGTATTTCAGCCGTGCGGGAAGAGCTACAAAAAATTATGCAGTTGTACTTTGGTGTGTTCCGTGAAGGTGAGAGTATGCAAAAAGGTTTGCAGCTATTGCGTGATCTGAAATCCAAGATAGATAATTTGCACTTGCGTGATAAAAGTGGCGCCTTTAATACTGATCGTATTGAAGCGTTGGAGTTGCAAAACTTGTATGAAGTGGCGTTCGCAACAGCCGTTGCCGCGGAAGAACGCAAAGAAAGTCGTGGGGCTCATGCGCGTAATGACTTTACCGAACGCGATGATGAAAATTGGTTAAAACATTCCATCTATTACCCACAAGATGAGCGGATAGGTAAGCGTGACGTAAACTTCAAGCCAGCCACCCTTGACGCTTTCCCACCGAAAGTGCGTACTTATTAAGGAGTTCATCATGTTAAATGTGAGTGTTTATCGCTACCATCCTGAACAGGATCAAAAGCCTTACATGCAGGACTTCCAGGTTGATACTGGCGGTAAGGATCTTATGGTTCTTGACGTTTTGTTTCTGCTTAAGGAGCAAGATAGTACCTTAACTTTCCGGCGTTCATGTCGCGAAGGCGTTTGTGGCTCTGATGGTATGAATATTAATGGTGTCAACGGTCTAGCTTGTATAACGCCGTTGTCTGATTGTGTTAATAATGGCAAGTTAGTCTTACGACCGCTACCTGCCTTACCTGTGATTCGTGATCTGGTTATTGATATGGAACAGTTCTATCAAAACTATGAACGCATCAAGCCGTTTTTGCAAAATGATAAGCCTGCGCCGGCTATTGAGCGATTGCAGTCGCCAGAAGAGCGGGCCAAGCTTGATGGTTTATACGAGTGTATCTTGTGCGCTTGTTGTTCCACTGCTTGTCCTTCATTTTGGTGGAACCCAGATAAGTTCGTTGGACCTTCTGGCTTATTGCAAGCCTACCGTTTCTTAGCGGATAGTCGTGATACTGCTACCGAAGAGCGTTTAGCTGAATTGGACGATCCATTTAGTGTGTTCCGTTGTCACGGTATTATGAACTGCGTTAATGTTTGCCCGAAAGGTTTAAACCCGACTAAGGCCATTGGCCATATTCGCAATATGTTATTAAGCCGCGGTACTTAACAAAAAAAACCCCTGAATAAACCTCAGGGTTTTTTTTGGCACTAAAATAGTGCTTTTGCCATGTTTAGGTGGCCCTAATATAGTGCCAAAAAAAACCCTTGGTAGGGCTTTTATTTGACCATCTATTTTGCTTGAAAAAAAGTCTGTATACCTTGTCTTACTTAGGTTTAGGTGTCTAGTATATGCTGTCGCTAAAGGGTATAATAAGCACACATATTTTAATAACAAAAAGGCATAACAGTAACCATTTAGGTTATATGGGTAATTGCCTTGAGAGGAACGCTGTCTTTATTTTTTCCAAAAGCTGGAAAAAACGCAGTGAAGGTTGTTAATTTAAAAGTCTGGAAAACGTCGAATGTCCGATAGCCTAATGGATCTGCAACTTAGAGAGTCGCATTTCTCCGGTGGTAATTTTGCTTATATTGAGCAGCTTTACGAAACTTATCTTATTGATCCTAATGCGGTGCCAGAAAACTGGCGTCAGGAGTTCGACAAGTTGCCTCGTGTGCCTGAGGCAATTGGTGGTGATGTGCCCCTTGCTCCTATTCGTGACCACTTTCTGCTACATGCTAAAAATAAACGTAAATCTTTGCCACTACCTACTAAGTCAGTAAGTAGTGAGCACGAGCGCAAGCAAGTGCGCGTGATGCGCTTGATTAACTCTTATCGTTTACATGGTCACCAAGTAGCGGACTTAGATCCGTTAAATCTTGCCCATAAGCGTAAACCACCCGTACCGGCTTTAGAACTGGCTTTTCATGAATTATCTAAGGCCGATCTAGATACTGTTTTTCAAGTGGGTGCTTCTTTCCTCGGCAAAGAGGAAATGCCTTTAGGTGAGCTAATTGAAGCACTTGAGCAGACCTACTGCTCAACTGTGGCTGTGGAATACAATCATATTGTTGATACCGATCAAAAAATGTGGATCCGTCAGCGTATGGAGTCGGTGCGCAGCCATCCCTTGCATTCGTCAGAAAAGCGTAAGCATATTCTAGAGCGCTTAGTAGCTGCTGAGGGCTTGGAAAAATATCTTGGCTCTCGCTTTGCCGGTGCCAAGCGCTTTGGTCTAGAAGGTGCGGAAAGCATGATTCCCATGTTGGATACCATGATCCAACGGGCTGGCAGTCAAAATACCAAAGAGATTGTTATTGGTATGGCCCACCGAGGCCGCCTCAATGTGCTGGTAAATATTTTTGGTAAAAACCCAGCTGACTTGTTTGATGAATTTGAAGGCAAACGTCCCCTAAATACATCGGGTGATGTTAAGTATCACCAAGGTTTTTCTACCAATGTTAATACCCCAGGTGGGGAAGTGCATATGGCGTTGGCGTTTAACCCATCGCATTTGGAAATTGCCAACCCGGTGGTAGAAGGTTCTGTGCGGGCCCGTCAAGACCGTCGTGGTGATGCTACAGGTGATACTGTATTGCCGATTTGTATCCACGGGGATGCTGAATTTGCTGGGAAAGGGGGGGTCATGGAGACCTTCCAAATGTCGCAGACCCGAGCTTCCACGACCGGTGGTACGGGGGCAATTGG
>DNNY01000051.1:731-2877 GCA_003497765.1 Oceanospirillaceae bacterium | reverse complement strand
TTTTGCAGCATAATTTTACAGCTCTCAAGCTATAAAATTAATTATAATAAATTTAAATTAATTTATTCAATAGGAAAAATAGCAGCGTGTCTTTGCTTTATCGAGGGTAATAAGCAACTTGAACTTATCCATTAAACATATTTAAGCTAAATAATTATGTTTAATTAAGCCTTGATAGAAAATCGAAAAACAAGCCTTACTAAATACTTGTAGTAAGTTGGAGGCAGCCTTATCAGCCACATCCCGGCACACAAACCCACCGCTACGGCTGCTCCCTTCCAGGCCTGACCGGATTCACGGCTTATTGTTGCGAGAGGACCAATAAGACTACCATAATATCGACTAATTACAGCACATCAGTGTTGCTCTTAGTGAGGGCGCTAGTATAGGTAATAAGATGCCCGACCTCAAGTCAGATTATGGCCTTTTTCCCTTTTACATCAACTGAATGGCAAAAACTGTATATTTCTGGCCTCATCACCACAGATGCCTACTGGCACAACTGCCAAGCCATCGCTATGCATTGCTGCACTAAGAATGCCTGAGTTTTGATTTTGCATTGCCTCAACTTGCAAAATACCTTTTTCTTGACCAACAATTCGGGCGCGTAAGTATTCTTGTCGCTTTGAGGCTTGTGATGGTGGATTGATCAGTTGGGCTGGCATACTGACATCATAAGGGCTAGTAACACCCTGCATTGCTAATAGATAGGGTTTGACAATGGCCATAAAGGTAACCAGCACACTGGCGGGGTTACCCGGTAAACCAAAAAATGGCGTCTTGGCCACATGACCAAATGCCAATGGCTTGCCAGGCTTAATAGCCAGCTTCCACACGGATAGTTGACCTAGTTCTGCCACTGTGGCTTTCACGTAATCCTCTTCACCCACAGATACGCCTCCAGTGGTAATCACAATATCCCCTTGCTCAGCAGCTTTGGCCATGGCTTTTCGTGTTAATTCAGGGTCATCACCTATGCTGCCCCAATCTATGAGTTGCATACCCAATTGTGCCAGAAGACCAGCTAATTGATAGCTATTGGAGTTATAGATCTGGCCCGTTTGTAATTGATTACCTGGTTTTACTAATTCACTACCAGTGGTTAAAGTGGCCACCTTTAGGGGCTGATAGACCCTAATCTCAGCAACACCGATGGATGCTAGTACACCCATATGACGTGGCGACAACAAACTACCCTTAGCTAAAACCTCCTGGCCTATTTGCACATCTTGACCAGTACGACGAATAAAGGCCCCTTTTGTGTGTTCACCTATAATACGAATGCCATCGTCAAGTAGCTCAACCTCCTCTTGCATTACCACAAGATCCGCCCCTGCAGGCACTTCTGCCCCAGTAAAAATACGGGCACAGGTATGATCTTGCAAGGGCATAGGCTCTTGACCAGCAGCAATACGCTGACTGATGGGAATCAGGTCGTGGCTAAGATCGGTCATGCGCAAGGCATAACCATCCATAGCACTATTATCAGCTGGCGGCACATTAACCCTCGCGACAATATCTTCGGCTAAGACACGCCCAAAGGCTTGCTGCAGAGGAATGGTTTCTGTGGCTAATTTGCAACTGGCATTGGCCATGATTTTGGCCAATGCTTCACTAACAGGCATCAACTCTGAATGCTTGGGCATCGTTTATTTACCTGCCTCGGGAGCCTGAAAGAAAGTCACCATTTCGACAAAATTACAAGGTTTATGGCGGCTATCTAACTGTTCACAAATAATCTTATCCCACGCCGTCATACAAGCTCCTGTTGAACCCGGCATAGCAAAAATGACGGTGCGATTTGCTACGCCGGCAATCGCTCTAGATTGTATGGTAGATGTACCAATTTCCTGCCAAGACAAATGACGGAATAACTCCCCAAACCCATCAATCACATGGTCAAATAAAGGCGATAAAGCATCGGGAGTGGTATCGCGTGCGGTAAAGCCAGTGCCACCAGTAATTAATACAACATGCACATTAGTAGCTGCTATCCACTGACTTACTGCGGCACGAATCTGATAAATATCATCCTTAACGATGGTATGTTCAGCTAAACTATGGCCTGCTGTTTGGAGGCGCTCAACCAATAGTTGACCCGATTTATCCGTACTTGGGGTGCGGGTATCAGAAACCGTCAATACAG
>DNNY01000051.1:0-483 GCA_003497765.1 Oceanospirillaceae bacterium | reverse complement strand
TATCAGAAACCGTCAATACAGCAATATTAGTTGTCTTTTGTGGTACTTGATCAGACATGGCTAAGTAACCTTTGTGTAGATACTGGGGGCGTAAATCAATAATCACTTATTGTGTCATTGCTGCTTAAGTGAAGCAATCAATAACGACCAATACAACTATTAATTTAGTACCTTAACACAAGGATGAAGAGGTTTGCTTTTGGCTTCAATTTGACTGGCTATAACGCCCTCTCGTAAAGCCCCACTGGAGAAATATAATTCGCTTAACTCAAAGGCCTGCATAATGCCTAAAGTGATGGCATAACCAGCAGGCAGTATTTCCCAACGGTCAGAACGCAGATCATTTAGTACCACTTCATCTAAACTGCCAAACTGCATAATCCGCTTTTCTATATTGGCCATACTGTCGGCCGTGACCATTGCTAAACCCTGCTGTTGTTTGCCACTAAGGGCAGCCAGGGCTTTTATGGTGCCCGATGATCC
>DNNY01000141.1 GCA_003497765.1 Oceanospirillaceae bacterium | reverse complement strand
GCCTGTACTTTGGCAATCAGTTCTTCAGGTGTAATCCCTTCCACTTCTGCGCGCAACATTATGGCTGTGCCATGGGCATCATCGGCACAAACATAATGACAGCGATTACCCACTAGGCGTTGATATCTAACCCAAATATCAGTTTGGATATATTCCAGCATATGGCCTAGATGGATAGAACCATTGGCATATGGGAGGGCGCTGGTTACAAGAATTTCGCGTGGGGAAGTGCTGGTCATAATATTGTTGGGCTATCAAGATAACAAGTTGGGTGACAATTATTTTCGGGCTAGCCTTTTCGTCACCATAAAGTGGCCACTATTGTACTTAAAATTACGTGTGATCACTAACAAAAATCTATAATTTACCTCTTCCCCTGTTATAATTGCCCGCCAATATTCGTGTTTACGTATGCTTGTCTACCGGTTTTTGGTCTAAGACGATTAAAAGGAATACCTCTATGACAGCCCCAAGCATGTCAGTTAATCATTATGCCGAGCAATTAGCGACTAAGTCAGCTGCCTTAGAAGCACGTTTTACTGAACTCGGTGATTGGGCAACAGCGCCTGATTTAGAGATATTTCCATCAGCGCCAGAACACTTTCGAATGCGCGCCGAATTTCGTGTTTGGCATACGGATAACGATTTATTTTATGCTATGTTCCCCAAGGGGCAAAAATTTAATCCCATCCGGATTGAGCAATTTCCTACGGGCAGTTTACGCATAAATGAACTTATGCAGCCTTTGCTGGAAGCCATAAAGCCTAATGCCTCCTTGCGCCAAAAATTATTTCAGATGGACTTTTTAACAAGCCAAACCGGTGAGGCTGCTGTGAGTATGCTTTATCATCGGCAGTTGGATGTCGAATGGGAGCAGGCAGCTGCAAGCCTTAGCAAACAGTTTAAGATTAAAATTATTGGTCGGGCGCGTAAGCAAAAGCTGATTATTGGTGGTGATAGTATTATCGAAACCTTGCAGGTGCAGAATCGAAAATTTTATTATCAGCAGGTAGAAAATGCCTTTACGCAGCCCAACGCTGGCATTAATGAGAAGATGTTAACTTGGGCGTGCGAGCAAAGTGCTGGCGCTAAATCCACCAAACAGCCTGATTTATTGGAGTTGTATTGTGGCAATGGTAATTTTACTATTCCATTAGCGGCTCATTATGGCAAAGTAATGGCCACAGAAATTGCCAAATCATCGGTTAATTCAGCCCAGTTTAACCTGCAAGCCAATGGCGTTAATAATGTCGTTATAGCTCGCTTGTCCAGTGAAGAGATGACTGCCGCATTAAATCGCGAAAGAGCCTTTCGGCGGCTACAGCATATTGATTTGGATGACTACCAATTTGGTACTGTATTGGTTGATCCACCTCGGGCGGGATTGGATGACAATACCTTACAATTAGTGCAGCAGTTTAAGCGTATTATTTATATTTCCTGCAACCCTGTTACCCTTATGGCTAATTTACAGCAGTTACAGGAAACCCATCAGCTACAAGCTAAAGCCATGTTTGACCAGTTTCCTTATACTGATCATGTGGAAACAGGTGTAGTGTTAACACGAATTTAATTTGGAGCAATTTAGTATGCAAGCAGCAAATGAATCAGGACTAGCGCAAGTTCAGAATATTATCGCTATTGCTTCCGGTAAAGGTGGGGTCGGTAAGTCAACTACTACGGCGAATATCGCTTTAGCCATGGCCGCAGCAGGCCATAAAGTAGGTGTGCTTGATGCTGATATCTATGGCCCCAGTCAGGGTTTAATGTTAGGGATTAAAGCGGGCAGCCATCCTGAAACCATGGATGAAAAATGGTTTGTACCATTAACAGCTCATGGCATTAAGGTGATGTCCATCGCTTTCTTAATTGATGAAAACTCACCTATGGTATGGCGTGGTCCTATGGCTGCGGGTGCTTTGCAACAAATGCTATTGCAGACCCATTGGGGTGAGCTGGATTATTTGTTTGTTGATATGCCACCAGGGACAGGGGATATTCAGCTGACACTGAGTCAGAAAGCCAAGCTGACGGGCGCGGTGGTGGTGACCACTCCACAAGATCTAGCTCTGCTTGATGCGCGCAAGGGTATAGAAATGTTTACTAAAGTCCAAGTGCCTGTACTGGGTATTGTGGAAAATATGAGTACTCATGTATGTAGCCAATGTGGGCACGAAGAGGCTATTTTTGGTGCCTTGGGTGGTGCAAAATTAGCCGAAGAATACGGAACCGAACAACTGGCTAGCTTGCCCTTAAGTATGCATATCCGTGAACAAGCCGATGCGGGTAACCCTACGGCCATTGCCGACCCTCATGGCACTATTGCCAAAGTTTATAGTGAATTGGCCCACACCATCACCCTAAAGTTAAACCAAAAACCCAGTGGACCAAGTATTAGTATTGAAGACTAATTGTGGCTTGCCACATTAAACAAGCAGGATGAAAAAGTAAGCTATGCGATTAAGTGATCAGGATATTATTGCCAGTCTCGATAAAGGCCATATCGTTATTGAGCCGCGTCCAAGTAATGACGTTATTAGTGGCGTAAGTGTTGATTTACGTTTGGGGCGTAGCTTTCGTGTGTTTAAAGACCATGCCCGCCCGTATGTTGATGTCAGTGCAAGTCGGGAAGAAATTAATCAGACCTTAGAAGCCATAATGAGTGAAGAAATAATTGTCGCAGATGATGAGGCTTTCTTTTTGCATCCAGGCGAATTGGCTTTGGCTGTTACTAAAGAATCAGTAACCATTCCTGCCGATTTAGTCGGCTGGCTTGATGGGCGTTCGTCACTGGCTCGCTTGGGCTTAATGGTGCATGTTACGGCCCATCGTATTGACCCAGGTTGGAGTGGTGCCATTGTGCTAGAGTGCTTTAATAGCGGCAAACTACCTTTGGCTCTAAAGCCCAATATGACGATTGGCGCGATTAACTTTGAAACCCTTTCTACGCCAGCTATGCGACCCTATAACCAACGCGATAACGCGAAATACAAAAATCAGCAGGGCGCTGTGGCTAGTCGTATAGATCAAGATAGCTAAAAAAATGGGCTCCTATGGAGCCCATTTAATTTTCTATCTACTCGTCCAAGAGCCTATCCAAAGCCCCCAGATCATTATCATTGAGACTGCCCACCAACATTTTTAGGTTGGTTTGCAACATGATTTGATCATAACGAGACTTAATCAAATTCACCTCTGTGGTGGCTACTTTTTGCTCTGCTTCGAGCACCGCAACTAAGTCTGTAACCCCTAGTTCATACTCTTTTTGGGTTGCCGCAAGGGAAAACTCAGCGGTATCCAGCAAACTTTGTTGTAAAGTAATTTGCTCATCGTTGTTACGAAGATTGTAAAGCATACTATCGATTTGCTGTTTTACTGACCTTTGACGTACTTTTAAGTCCTCCTGATTAGCCAGCCAATTTAAGCGTGCTTGTTGGGTTTGGGCTTGATTTAATCCGCCATCATAAAGTTTGCCACTAATACTAAGGGTGATAGTGTCGCTCTGATGCGAATAGTGGGTGCCTGCGACGGTACCAGTAGGATATTTACCCGCATCCACTTGCTCGTAATCATGATATGCCTTTTGTACTCCGGCTGTAGCCGCCAGTAGACTTAGATTGTTTTGTTTTGCTTGCTCCCACCAATAATCCAGTTCAAGGGACTCATTGTCAGGCAGGCTGGTAGTTAAGTTGATGCCAGGTAGCTCTTGGTTAATCACTTCACCAGTACTTAAGGTCAGGTTATAGCGTGCTTCTTGCAAACTTTGTTGGGCTTGTAAAAGACTCAGATTTAACTGTTGGACATTATTTTCGACGTCAGCCACTTGAACTTGGGTGGCAAGACCAAGCTGATTTTGTTTCTGGATACGGGATAAGCTCTGCTGGGCAGATTTTATCTGCGCTAGAATAGAGTTGATCTGGGTTTGCTGCTTGACGATAGAAAAATAGTTTTTGATGGTATCTGCTATGAGCTTTTGGCGATTGGCACGTAAGTTAAAAGTAGATTGCTTGATTGAGGCTTCAGCGCTTTCTGCAGCATAGATAGCATCAATGCGTAAATTCATGGCTACACTAGCATTATAACTATCTGAGCTTGTACCTGAGGCTAGTTTCAGGCTTTGGGTAGTGCCGGCTGACAAAACTGGCTTTAGAGCCGCTTCGGCAATATTGGAAAGCTGTTTTACAGACTGATGCCGTTGCTCGCTCGCCAATAAAGCAGGGTCATTGTCTAGAGCTAATTGATATTGATGCTGCAGCGCCTGAGCAGATAATGTTGAGCTAAATGCCAAACATAAGCCAGCCGTTAGGCAGCTTGAGGTGAAAGAATAAAATGCACGCATAGACAAAGACTTAACTTAGTTATTAGTTTGAGTTTTTGATTTTAACTAAGTCTCTAGGCCTTGGCTATTCACTTTACTCTAATTTACAGCCACAATTGCTATATTGTTAATAAACTAATGCAGACAGATGGTTATCTATTCAAGGCTTTGTAGATCCAATTGATAACTTTTACCATCTGGCTCAACTTGTTGTATGCGCACGGCTTGGTAATTTAGGCTAGGGGCAAACCAAATTAAGGTTTCCCGATCACTGGTACCGTTGCGTAATCTTTCCACCTTGATGGTATCAAAATCGCCCAATAGCAGTTTTACTTTCTCAGTGCCTTTTACCTCATAGTTAAAGGTTTCGACTTGCCCGCCTGCCGCTACTTTATAGGCAAAGCGTCCATAAGGTCTTTGGCTAAGATCTGTGCGTAGCTGTAACTGTACCGATAACTTATCTTGAAGGGGCGCCACAATCGGCATCGACCAGCTATTGCTCGTGGTAGTGGTCGCTTTACCCGTTTGCCAATCAAAATCGATGGCTAGTTGTTTCTTGCGGCTAAGTACTTTGCGTTTGTAGTTATAGGCTTGCGGTAGAATCTGCTCGTCGTCAATAGCCAGCAGGCTTTGCTCTTGGAGTGAAGCCATCATCGCTTTGGCATCCAATGATAATTGCCATTGACCATTATCGAGTTGGGTAAGTTGTCTAGTAGCCTCACCAGTTATGGTTAAGCCCAGATTCCAAGTGCTGCTGTAGTAAGCAGTAAAAGGCTGAATTATATTTGTGTTGCTATAAGCCTGAGTAGAGCTGCCCATTAACAATGCTATTATAAAAATCATATTGTGACGTTTAAGCATATGTTAAAGCTCCTTTTAGGTTAATTAGCTAGTGACGCGATGAGCAATTCCTTGGATTGGTAACGGTTGCTTATCAAGGCGCACAAGATTGCCATCCAAGCTTAGTCGTCCTTCACAGAACCATTTCACCGCAATAGGGTAGATAATATGTTCTTGTTGCAATACACGACCCGCTAAGCCTGCCGCTGTGTCATCCTGGTTTATATCTACTATAGCTTGTATGACCAGCGGACCGCCGTCAAGTTCACTGGTAACAAAATGAACACTGGCTCCATGTTGGCTAGCGTTAGCTGCAATAGCCCGTGCATGGGTATTTACACCTTTAAATTCAGGTAATAAAGAGGGATGGATATTAAGCATGCGCCCAGCATAATGATTGGTAAAATCAGGTGTGAGTATGCGCATAAATCCGGCCAGCACAACTAATTGTGGTTGCGCCGCATCAATATGACGCTTTAACTCGCGCTCAAAGCTTTCCCGACTATCATACTCTGTATGATCAACCACTGCCGTTGGGATACCCACGGCAGCCGCTCTTTCAAGACCCTTGGCTGCTGGATTGTTACTAATAACTAGACTAATCTCAGCATCAATGATGCCATTGGCTATGTGCTCTATAATGGCTTGCAAATTACTGCCACCACCAGAAATTAAAGCGACGATTTGAGGTTTTTCTTGGACTTCTGTAGCAGCCATTAGTGTATGTATTTCTGTATTATTTTTATCTAGCCCAGAACAACCTGTTCCGTGGCATCTTCACGTTCACTAATGTGGCCTAAAATCCATGGTTGTTCACCTTGTGCTTGCAAGCAAGTCATAGCTTGTTCAACAGCTTGGGCGGGCACCACAATGACCATGCCCACACCACAATTAAAGGTACGGTGCATTTCGGTTGCGTTAACACCCCCCGCTGTTTGTAGCCAATTAAACACGTCTGGCAGCTGCCATGAGTTTTTATCAATGGTCGCCATACAAGATTCAGGCATAACTCGTGGTAGATTTTCTAGTAGCCCACCCCCGGTAATATGGGATAAGGCATGCACAGGAACTTGTTTAAACAGTTCTAATAGGGGTTTGACATAGATACGTGTTGGTTCCATCAGTGCTTCAGCAAGTGTGGTGTCACCCATGGGCTGGTTAAGGTCAGCATTGGATACTTCAATAATTTTACGAATTAACGAATAACCATTTGAGTGCGGGCCGGAGGAGGGTAAACCTAATAGCACATCACCTGCACCTACTTTGCTAACATCAATAATATCGGCTTTTTCCACAATACCGACACAGAAACCAGCAAGGTCATAATCTTCACCATCATACATGCCCGGCATTTCGGCTGTTTCACCACCTACTAGAGACGCTCCAGCTTGTTCACAACCAAGACCTATACCATCTACTACACGGGCAGCGATATCGACATCGAGTTTGCCAGTGGCGTAGTAATCAAGGAAAAATAGCGGTTCTGCTCCAGCCACAATTAGGTCGTTAACGCACATGGCAACGAGATCGATGCCAATATAATCATGGCGGTTAAGATCCATCGCTAATTTTAACTTGGTGCCGACACCATCTGTACCCGATACCAGCACCGGTTGCTGATAACCGCTAGGTAATTCAAATAGAGCCCCAAAGCCGCCTAAGCCTGCCATGACTTCTGGTCGGCGCGTCCGCTTGGCCACGCCCTTGATACGATCAACCAAATCGTTACCAGCATCGATATCGACACCTGCGTCTTTATAACTAAGGGAAACAGAAGGGGTAGAAGAGCTCATGGACAAGATCCGCCTTGGATTTAAAAATTAGTGCTTTGGGAAGCAAAACTGAAGGCGGATTTTACCATTTTTCCCTTGGCTGGAACAATCAAATAGCCTAGTTATAGATGAATAATTGCTTGATAATGATAAATACCAGCAAAGCATGCTTTGTCATGGTGAGACTTTTTAATTGTGTTGGAGTGGTTTCTCCATAAAGATACTTAAAGGGTCTATAACATATTGCCCAAAAGGTCCCCTCGTGTCGTAGCCCAACAGTTTGTATAACTGGATAGCAGCGGTTTGTTTTGTACCGGTCTCTAGTCTTGCGCGCAATATATCATTGTTAACAAATTGTGTTTCCAAAGCCCCCATAATCGCTTTAGCTAACCCTTGTCCTCGATAAAGCGGGTCAACAAATACGCGTTTTACTTCACCATAACCATCACCATAAAATAATTTAACTGCACCTATCCCAAGTAAACTATCATCTCTAAATGCACCCAATAAAATACAATTGGGCTTTGATAATTCATCAGCATAATCAAGATGATTACTTTCGTCTGGGTATAGAGACCGCAAATACTTATCGGACTTATTTAGAAGTATATTTACATCCTCTCTAATGGGATCTATTGGTTTGATTGAAGTATCTTGGGTCATAGGATTAGAACATCTTTGTATGTTGATATATGTATAATCAAAAGGGTGCAATTACAAGAGAATCTTTGGACTTATAAACATAGACGATTAGCCGTAAAAATATGTTTTATCTTAAACTTCGATAAATCTGTATTGAGTAAAGCTGGCCTTAATCTTAGATTCAAAGGCTCCCTAGGCCGATAGGCATAGATATGAGCACCACACTGATTACAAAAGACGCGTAATTTCCCCGCTGATGACTCGAACTCAGTTAAATGCTCGGCCCCTGAGTGCAGGCTAAAGTTAGCGCGAGTGATGGTTGTGCCCATAGCAAAAGCCGAGGCATGAGCTTTACGACATTTTAAACAGTGACAACATTCAAGCGTATCGATGACTTCATTAACTGCATACTTTACAGCGCCACATAGACATTCGCCCTGATACATAAGGGTATCCTCACTTATTAATATATTGGCTGTTATATGCTAGCACATATAGTTTTAACTGAACTGATTAGCATATTATGCCAATCGTGATGTGATGTTTTTGGGTTATGCAAAATACGCCTGATGATTTTTATAAACGAAATTTACCAGTTTCCAAACTCTCAAAGTAGTCAATTGCCATGGATTTGGCTATAGTTAGCCACCAGTAAAAATAATCTATCAAATGTTTAGACCAGACTATTTCGATATACGATTTTAGTCGGTCTCAATCAGAGCAAATAATTGTCGTGCAAAAGTTTGTCAAAGCCATAAGTTGGAGTTTAGCACTGCTATTTAGTGCCTATGCTGGCTCGGCTATGGCTGTGGATTTATTTAGCGCTGAAGCCCCCTTAGCCAGTGCCAGTGAAGCAGATGTTCAAGTTGCTAAACGTGAGGCTATGACGTCAATGATTGTGCGCTTAACGGGTCAACAAGCTAGCCTTAAGCAAACGAACATTGTTGCCGCATTAGCAGACGTTGATGCTTATATAAGTCATATTTTTAGACAAACAGATACCGACACCGATGAGGTTAAGTTGCTATTACGCTTTGATCAGCAGTTGGTAAGGCAACTGCTTAATACTGCTGAACTTCCAGTCTGGGGTGCTGAACGCTTAAGCACCATGACTTGGCTTGTTATTGAACAACAGGGTATACAAGATATTATTGCTGATGGTGGTTTAGATCTGGGGTTGCAATTATTAGCGGATGCCGAGCAAAGAAGCTTGCCCTTATTGCTGCCTTTAATGGATTTAACCGATCAACTTGTTATCGGCCCCAGTGATATATGGGGTAACTTTACTGATACTATTGTGCAGGCTTCACAACGTTACCAAGCCAAGAGTTTGCTATGGGGTCGCCTATTTCAAAATACGGAAGGCTTTTGGCAAGGGCAGGGAAGTATTCAAGTACAAGGTGAACAGCTAGATTGGTTATTTGCTGCGCCTAATCCTGAAGCACTCGTAACGCTAATAATTGAAAACCTAGGCGCTGAATTAAGTCAACGTTTTGCCTTACCATCAGCTACAGATCAAGAGTATCTTACCACTTTACATATTAAGGGTATTGCTGACTTAGCGGCTTATGCTGAGGTAAGAAGCCTCTTGCAACAAAATCCTAGTGTCACAGCTGTAACTCTGCAGCGTCTGCAAGGTGATCAATTAGTTATATTGGTTAACTATCAAGGCAATCAAGATAACCTTTTATCAAGTCTGGAGCGTCAAGGGTCTATGGTCTTACTTGACGGTCAGTCAGAGACTCTTTACAGTTCTGAACAGGGCTCAGTGGCCTATTTTCAATGGCAGTAAGGACTAGGAACTTCCTATGACACAAACACAAACTTGGTTTTTTCTAATCCTGGCCGTCTTGTTTGGCCTTCTTATCTATTTACTGCAGCCTATTTTGGGACCTTTTATGCTCGGCATTGGTATTGCTTATATGACAGATCCTTTTGCTGATCGGCTAGAGGCAAGAGGCTATAGCCGCACCATGGCAGTGGTAATCGTATTTTTAGTTTTAACTGTACTGTTGATTTCTAGTTTGTTAATTGCGGTGCCACTGTTTATTAAGCAATTGCAATCTCTTATAGCTATGGTGCCCGATATTCAAAGCTGGTGTAACAATGTGATGTTACCCTTTTTACAGTCTCGTTTTAATCTTGATTTGCAGAGTCTGGAACTGGATGTATTGGCACAAACTATGTCCTCAGAGTGGCAACAAACAGGTGGTGTTGCGTCTCAAGTGATGGGTTATTTGACAGCCTCTACCCTAGGTTTGGTTGGTTTTATTGGGTCGGCTTTTTTGGTGCCGGTGGTTGGCTTTTATTTACTGCGAGATTTCGATATTTTAGTGGCAAAAATACAAGAAATATTGCCCCGTAATATAGAGCCAAAGGTATCTTTGTGGGTGCGTGAGTGTGACGAAGTGCTTGGCGCCTTTGTGCGAGGTCAGCTACTAGTGATGCTGGCTCTGGGGTTCATTTATGGCATTGGCCTTTCGATAGCAGGTTTAAAATATGCCATGCTAATTGGTTTACTTGCTGGTTTGGCGAGTATTGTTCCCTATTTAGGTTTTGCAGTTGGTTTTATTGTTGCCATGCTGGTAGCCGTTTTTCAGTTTGATTCTTATTGGGGCTTTTTAGCCATCACCATGGTCTTTGTTATCGGTCAAGCCCTAGAGGGCATGGTGTTAACGCCTTGGTTAATAGGTGACCGGATTGGTTTGCATCCCGTAGCGGTAATCTTTGCAGTGCTTGCCGGAGGCCAGTTATTTGGCTTTACGGGCATGTTATTAGCATTACCTCTAGCAGCCGTTATTATGGTACTGTTGCGTCACTTGCACCAAGGTTATAGAAATAGTTCTCTTTATGACCAGTAGGATTTAATTGTTAATGAACCCTGTTGCCCCTGATCTTGCCGGTCAGCAATTAACCCTTAATATGCGTTTGCCAAGTTATGCTAACTGGGAAAACTATGATTTTTCTTGCAGCCCCGGCACCTTAACAGCATTACAAAAAATAGCCCAGCAGCCAGTTCCTGAAGTGGTTTTTTTGCAAGGTGCCAAGGGTACTGGCAAATCCCACTTGTTGCAGGCTACGGCACAGGTGGCAATAGATGAGGGCTGGCAGGTTGGTTATCTCTCGGCAGCAGAACTGCTGACTATGGGGCCAGAAGTAGGGACTGAGATGTTGGCAGGTTTTGACCAGTTTCAATTATTGTGTATTGATGATATTGAAAGTCTTTGTCAGACTAAAACTTGGTGCGAAGCCTTATTTCACCTTTACAACGCTAATCAGCATCTTGGCCACCGCTTGCTTTTGAGTAGTGCTGATACGGCCCATAGTATGTCTTGTGCACTGCCTGACCTAAAGTCGCGATTGCAGTTGGCATTAATGATGCCATTACATGCACTAGATGAAGCACGACAATGTCAGCAATTGATTTATCGAGCCCGCCAACTTGGGATTGTTATGTCGGCCGAAGTGGCTCAATATATATGCCTACATAGTCAACGTAATATGAGTGCTGTGATGGCTGTATTACAAACTTTGGATACGGCGTCATGGCAAGCCAAACGCAAACTAACAATTCCTTTTGTTAAACAAACAATGCAATGGTAACGATAATGCAAATAAGTGGATATCTATTTAAGTCTGTGCGAGCTTGTTGTTTAGTATGCATGCCTCTATTAATGGTGGGCTGCTCTAGTATGGCTGATAGTGAGACTGCTGTTGCTAATGACATAGATCCATGGGAGAGTGCCAACCGCAAGGTTTATGCCTTCAATAAAGTTGTCGATGATGGACTCTTGCTACCAGCCACCCGTGCCTATGATGTGATCGTCCCCGATGTGGTGGAGAAGAGTGTTAGCAATGTGTTTAATAACCTGTCTGAAGTAAAGCATTTTGCCAACCATTTACTCCAGGGCAAGCCTTTACAGGCAGCCAATGATGCTGGTCGTTTCGTTATTAATACTAGTGTGGGCCTAGTGGGTTTATTTGATGTGGCCGCTGATTTGGGTATGTATGCCCAAGCTGAGGATTTTGG
>DNNY01000139.1 GCA_003497765.1 Oceanospirillaceae bacterium | reverse complement strand
CCAATTAGATACACTACTACACTTAAGTCATTTTACCGATCATTTGCTTCTGCTAACGGCTCCTTTTGGCGCTGGTAAAAGTTATTTTGCCGAACAGTTTTTGTTAGCCCAGCCCGCGGATACTTGTGTCGTTCATATTGACCTTGAGCATACCACTAGCTTAGAAGATTTACTGAAGATTATCTTTTCTAGTCTGCCGGAGGCGTCTACCAGTCAGCAAGAAATAACTGAGCCTATTGGTTACTTGCGCCATTTTTCGGCTACTTTAGCTGCGCATGATCAAGTTTTTTTGATGGTGATTGATAATGCGCACTGTTTAACAGATTCGGCCCTAGAGCTTTTGGCCACTATTGTCACAGAGGCTGACCCAGCCGATGCTTGTCCACATATTGTCTTGATGGCTGAACCTGAGTTGGCTAAGCGTATATCCACACCGACTTTTGCTGAACTGCGTCAGGAGCGCTATTACCAATTTAGCTTGGCACCTTTTACCCAGTCCGATAGCCGTGCTTATTTACGTCAACTACTAGATGGCCTTGGCTTACCAGGTGATGCTGCTATTCATGATGGTCAGTTAGATCAGCTGCATCAGGCTGCTCAGGGCGTACCTGGCTATGTCGATATGTTATTTCGTCAGGCCTTACGGCAGGGTAACTTAGAACAAAAAACTGGCTGGCCATGGTGGCATATTGCGGCCATTAGCCTGATGGCTGCGGCACTTGTGTCCCTTTGGTGGTTTACTCAACCATTGACCAACTTGGTCGCTGACGAGGAGCTGCCAGCAGTTTTAGAACAACAGTCTGTTGCGGCTCTTGAGCAACCAGTTCCCCAACCGTTGCCTGCATTAGAGCCATTGCTTCTTTCTCCGGAGCCAACTTATCAGTCCTTTCAACCACAGGAGGTGGCCATCGATGAGAGCGCTATTCCTCAAGTCGAGGACTTAGTGGATTTACAGCACCAGCAGCAAATTGATCAGTTGATGGCGCAAAGTCAGGATTTACAGGCGCAGTTACAGGAGGTTGGGCAGATACTTGATAACTCAGCTATACTTAAAACTAAAGTCAAAGTTGATCAAGATAAGTCTGTTCAGCCAGATTCACACAAGCAAACATTGGCGCCTGCGCCACAAGAGTTTTTAAATCTACCGACAAATTTCTTTACTTTACAGTTATTGGGTGCTCGTTATGAAACCACGGCTAAGCAGTTTATAGAGCGTTTACCAGACTTAAATTTGCCCATTTATTTATTGCAGTCACAGCGCGATGGAGAGCCTTGGTTTGTCGTATTGGTAGGTGGTTTTGCTACCCAAAAGGACGCCAGTAATGCCCTATCCAGTTTGCCACGTAAGCTGCGCGATCAGGAGCCATGGATTAGGCCTATTGAGGCTTTACAACAGCGACTTGTAAATAAAATGAACGCTGGTGGTGAATAACTTTTACAAATGCTCTTATCTTCGTCTAAATAGCAGTTATTTAAGGGTAAAGAGTTGTAAAAAATGCCTATTTGGTTGAATGGTTTCAGCTCTTCATATACCATTAGCGTCCATTTGCTTGATTAAAAATTGTTATAAGCTCTGATTGAGAGTTTATATTGCAGTAAGTGTCTAGAAGTTAACCTCTCGCGTCATATAACAATACCAATGATGTTAAGTGAGAATGCGTCCATTCTTAGGTTGTAGACACTTGCTTCCCAGCGGCCGACAGCACAATGCTGTTTATGGCCCTAGTAAGAGAGAGATATCCATGAGCACCGGTTTGTTTAATCCCCAAGAATTTAAGGACAATTGCGGCTTTGGTTTGATAGCCCATATGCACGGCCAGCCCAGTCACGATTTGCTGCAGAAAGCCGTTGAGTCCCTTACTTGTATGACCCACCGTGGTGGTATTGCCGCGGATGGTAAAACAGGTGATGGTTGTGGGTTGTTGCTACAAATGCCTGAAGACTTTATGCGTCAAGTGGCCGTGGAAGAATTCGATAGTGAATTGAGTGAATTCTTTGGTGTCGGTATGGTGTTTTTGTCTCGTGATGAGGACAAAGCCTCCCATTCCCGTAGCATACTTAATCGTGCCCTGGAAGATAATGGTTTAGAAATCGTTGGCTGGCGTGAAGTGCCAGTAGACGAGAGTTGTCTCGGCCCTATTGCTAAAGACGAGCTGCCCAAGATTGAGCAGGTCTTTGTCAATAGCCCAGGCTTGCGTGGAGATGTTTTGGAAGCCCGCCTTTTAGTGGCGCGGAAGACCACCATGTACTCTTTGCTGGACGACAATGACTTCTACATTTGTAGCTTGTCCCACAGTGTCTTGTCATATAAAGGCTTAATGATGCCGGTTGATCTGCCTGTGTTCTATAAGGACTTGGGTAATCCCAAATTGGAAACCGCTATTTGTACATTCCATCAGCGTTTCTCTACTAACACTTTGCCCCGTTGGCAGCTAGCTCAGCCGTTCCGCTTCTTAGCGCATAATGGCGAAATCAATACCATTGATGGTAACCGTAACTGGGCCCGAGCGCGCCAGAACGTATTAGCCTCCAACTTAATTCCAGAGTTGCAAGAACTGGAAGGTGTGGTCAATACAACAGGCTCAGACTCCTCCAGTATGGACAATATGATTGAGCTATTGGTATTGGGCGGTATGGATATTTTCCGTGCAGTTCGTTTGATTATGCCACCAGCTTGGCAGAACGATGAATTGATGGATCCCGATCTGCGTGCTTTCTATGAGTATAACTCCATGCATATGGAGCCATGGGATGGCCCCGCGGGTATGGTAATGAATACGGGTCGTTATGCCGTATGTATGTTGGACCGCAATGGTTTGCGGCCATCACGTTGGGTGATGACTACGGATGGCTATCTGGTGACAGCTTCCGAAATAGGCACCTTTAAGTATGCCCCTGAAGATGTGGTTGCCAAAGGCCGTGTAGGGCCAGGCCAAATCTTGGCCGTGGACACGCACACTGGCGAAGTGATGCATACAGCCGATATTGATGAGCGTTTAAAGTCGGCACAGCCTTATAAAAAGTGGTTGCGTAAATCTGCTATCCGCTTGGAAGGTAAGTTAAACGAGGAACAATCTTTTGAAGACTTTAGTGAAGCGGAACTAAAGCAACATATGAAAATGTATCAGGTTACCTTTGAGGAGCGTGATCAGGTACTGCGCCCACTTTCTGAGTCAGGCCAAGAAGCCGTTGGTTCTATGGGTGATGATACGCCTATGGCCGTACTCTCTAGCCGCGTTCGTTCTATTTATGACTACTTCCGTCAGCAGTTTGCTCAGGTAACTAATCCACCTATTGATCCTTTGCGTGAAGCGGTGGTTATGTCCTTAGAAACTTGCCTTGGACGTGAGCGCAATATTTTCCAAGAAGGCCCAGAACTGGCTAAGCGTATTGTCTTAGGTTCACCGGTGCTTTCCTCCAGTAAGTATACTGACTTGCTGCATATGAACGTGCCCGGTATGCGTGTTTATAGTATCAATATTAACTATGATCCGGCTGTGGGTTTAGAGCAAGCCATTAAAGATGTTTGTGCCGAAGCAGAAGAAGCGGTGCATAAACGCAATACTATTATTATCTTATCTGATCGTCAGATAGAAAAGGGTAAATTACCTATCCCAGCGGCCATGGCTACGGGTGCCGTTCATCATCATCTGACCAATGTAGGTCTACGCTGTGATGCCAATATTGTTGTAGATACAGGTTCAGCCCGTGACTCACATCACTTTGCCGTACTGATTGGTTTTGGTGCTACAGCCGTCTATCCCTATTTAAGTTACCGCGTAATAAACGATATGATTGCTAGTGGTGAGGTGGTTGGCAATCCCACTGATTGCCATAAGGCTTACCGCAAAGGTATTAATAAAGGCCTACTAAAAATTCTATCAAAAATGGGTATCTCGACTATTGCTTCTTACCGTGGCGCGCAATTATTTGAAGCCATTGGTATTAGCAGTGAAGTCGTTGCCACCTGTTTTAAAGGTGTGGCTAGTCGTATTGAAGGCGCACGTTTTGTTGACTTCCAAAATGAGCAAGCAGCACTGGCTGCTGAAGCCTGGATTGATCGTAAGCCTATTCAGCAAGGTGGCTTATTAAAGTATGTCCATGGTGGCGAATATCACGCATACAATCCCGATGTCGTCAGCACCATTCAAAAAGCGGTGCAAATGGGTGATGCGAAAGCCTATAAAGATTATGCCAATTTGGTCAATGGGCGTGGTGTAGCTACCTTACGTGATTTGTTCGAACTAAAGCAGGTTGAGCCTATCGCTATTGAAGAAGTCGAGCCAGTAAGCGAAATCTTTAAGCGTTTTGATACCGCGGCTATGTCCTTAGGAGCCTTGTCTCCTGAAGCCCACGAGTCACTCGCTGTGGCCATGAATGAATTAGGTGGACGTTCAAACTCCGGTGAAGGTGGTGAAGACCCTGCTCGTCATGGCACTGTAAAACGTTCCAAGATTAAGCAAATCGCTTCGGGCCGTTTTGGCGTTACACCTGAATATTTAGCTAATGCAGAAGTATTGCAAATTAAAGTTGCCCAAGGCGCGAAGCCCGGTGAAGGTGGTCAGTTGCCGGGTGGTAAAGTCAACGAATTGATTGCGACTTTGCGTTATTCTGTGCCCGGTGTGACCTTGATATCGCCACCACCCCATCACGATATTTACTCTATCGAAGATTTAGCTCAGCTTATCTTTGACCTAAAGCAAGTTAATCCAGAGGCCAAGGTATCGGTAAAACTGGTATCACGTCCGGGTGTAGGTACCATCGCTGCAGGTGTGGCCAAGGCTTATGCCGATTTGATCACTATTTCTGGTTACGATGGTGGTACAGCAGCTAGTCCCCTGACCTCAATCCGATATGCTGGTTCGCCATGGGAACTGGGCTTGGCAGATACCCATCAAACCCTGCGTGGTAATGGTCTGCGTGGTAAGGTGAAAGTGCAAACAGACGGTGGTATGAAAACCGGCTTGGATGTTGTCAAGGCGGCCATATTAGGTGCTGAAAGCTTTGGCTTTGGTACGCTGCCTATGGTGGCTTTGGGTTGTAAATATCTACGTATTTGTCACTTAAATAACTGTGCTACAGGTGTGGCTACGCAAAACCAAACCCTACGTGATGATCACTTTCGTGGTACAGTAGAAATGGTGAAGCATCTATTTACCTTTATTGCTGATGAAGCCCGTGAGATTATGGCACAATTAGGCGTGCGCTCTATAGAAGAGTTGGTGGGTCGTACTGATCTCCTGCAAGTCAGTGCCGGTTTGACGCCGAAACAGCAAAACCTAGATTTGTCACCCTTATTAAGCACCGCGGGTATAGCAGCGGATCAGCCCCAAACCTGTCAGCAAGAGCGCAATGAGCCTTATGATGAGGCCGTTATGAATCAGCGCATGATTGGTGATATGGAAGAGGCTATTAAAAATGACAAGGGTGGTAATTTTACCTACGATATTACCAACTGTGATCGCTCCGTTGGTGCTCGTGTTTCAGGTGCTATTGCTAAACATCATGGTAACAAAGGCCTTGCCAATCCTTTGGTGGTTAACCTTAAAGGTATTGCCGGTTTAAGTTTTGGTGTCTGGAATGCCACTGGTTTACATATGCGCTTAGAAGGTGATGCCAATGACTATGTGGGCAAAGGTATGGCTGGTGGTAAGCTAGTATTGTACCCACCTAAAGGATCCAGCTTCCGCTCTAATGAAACGTCCATTATGGGTAATACCTGCTTGTATGGTGCGACAGGTGGTTCCGTGATGGCTGCTGGCCGTGCTGGTGAACGTTTTGCCGTGCGTAACTCAGGTGCCCATGCCGTCATTGAGGGTGCTGGTGACCACTGTTGTGAATATATGACTGGGGGTGTAGTAACCGTCCTAGGTGCCACAGGCTATAACTTTGGTGCCGGTATGACAGGTGGTTTTGCCTATGTACTGGATATGGATCGTACCTTTGTTGATAAATACAACAGTGAGCTAGTTGAGATTCGCCGTATTGGTGGTGAACAAATGGAAGAATACCGCAGCTACTTGCGTAGTATTCTAGCTGACTTTGCTACCGAGACGGGTAGTAGCTGGGGTAAGGAATTAAGCCAGCATTTTGAAGACTATATCAGTAAGTTCTGGTTGGTGAAGCCTAAGGCCACTAGTCTGGAACAGCTATTGGCAAATACGCGCTCAACGTCTGAATAAAAAAGACCTTAGCGTAAAGTAGTCGAGAATTTTATTACTAACATTGGTGCCATGCATCAGTACAGAATTAGAAAATGAGGCAGTTATGGCTCAACAAGAACGTTTACAAAATGACTTCCAATTTTTGGATGTCGGTCGACAAGACCCGGAAAAGGTTCCTGCGGATACGCGCAAACATCAGTTTGCCGAAATATATAAATCATTCACGCCAGTGGATGTTAAACCGCAGGCCCACCGTTGCTTGTCTTGTGGTAATCCCTATTGTGAATGGAAGTGCCCAGTGCACAACTATATTCCTGACTGGCTAAAGCTAGTATCAGAAGGCAATATTATTGAAGCTGCAGAGCTAAGTCATCAGACTAATTCTCTGCCAGAAGTATGCGGCCGTGTTTGTCCACAGGACCGACTCTGTGAAGGCGCCTGTACCTTAAATGATGGTTTTGGTGCGGTAACCATTGGCTCCGTGGAAAAGTATATTACTGATACCGCCCTAAGCATGGGCTGGCGTCCTGATATGAGTAAGGTAGTGCCTACGGATAAGCGTGTTGCCGTGATTGGTGCAGGGCCTGCCGGTTTAGCTTGTGCTGATGTCTTAGTTCGCAATGGCGTCAAGCCAATTGTCTTTGATCGCTATCCAGAAATTGGTGGCTTGTTGACCTTTGGTATTCCTGAATTCAAGCTGGAAAAGCCTGTAGTTACCCGACGACGTGAAGTGTTAGAAGGTATGGGTGTTGAGTTCCGTCTGGGTGTGGAAGTCGGTAAAGATATTACCCTTGATACACTTCAGCAAGACTATGATGCGGTATTTATGGGTATGG
>DNNY01000072.1 GCA_003497765.1 Oceanospirillaceae bacterium | reverse complement strand
TTATCCATGCAAGAAGCCATTGCTGATGCTGGCCTGAGGGATGAACAGGTGTCTAATGTCCGTACTGGTTTGATTGCTGGTTCAGGAGGTGCTTCAGCTGCCAATATCGTTGAAGCTGCCGATGGTATGCGCGAAAAAGGCCTGCGTCGTGTGGGACCTTATCGGGTTACTCGCACCATGGGTAGTACGGTATCGGCTTGTCTAGCAACCCCATTTAAAATTAAAGGCGTAAACTACTCTATTACCTCCGCCTGCTCTACCAGTGCTCACTGCATTGGTAATGCGATGGAATTGATCCAGCTGGGTAAGCAAGATGTGGTATTTGCTGGTGGTGGTGAAGAACTACACTGGACTCAAACAGTATTATTTGATGCCATGGGCGCCCTATCTAGCAAATACAATGACACCCCAGAAAAAGCTTCACGTGCCTATGATGCCAATCGTGATGGCTTTGTTATTGCTGGTGGTGGCGGCATGCTAGTAATTGAAGAACTGGAACATGCAAAAGCTCGCGGCGCCAAAATATATGCTGAGTTGGTTGGCTATGGTGCTACTTCTGATGGCTACGATATGGTGGCGCCATCAGGTGAAGGTGCAGCACGCTGTATGCAACAAGCTATGAGTACCATTGATAAACCCATTGATTATATCAATGCTCATGGTACCAGTACCCCGGCGGGTGATATCCAAGAACTGAAAGCAGTCAAAGAAGTATTTGGCGATAATTGTCCAAAGGTGTCTTCTACCAAATCCTTGTCTGGCCACTCATTGGGTGCGGCTGGCGTTCAAGAAGCGGTTTATAGCTTACTAATGCAACAACATAATTTTATTGCAGCATCAGCTAATATCGAGAACTTGGATGAGGGTGCTGAAGGTATGCCCGTGGTCACTGAAAAGCTTGAGAATGTCGACTTAACCACGATTATGTCGAACAGTTTCGGTTTTGGTGGTACCAATGCGAGTTTGGTATTTACTAAATATACTGACTAACTTAAGCCATTCTTAAGTATAAGAAGCTTTCCAAAAAGGCGAAAAAAAAGCAATCTCTATACCATGCTTAATGGCTAGAGGTTGCTTTTTTGTTTGAGGGGTTAAATAATTTTATCTGTACCAATATATCGGTCAGGCATCTGATCACAGGTGGCACTAACTAATGATGCTAGTATTCAATCTCAGCGAGATTAGTTTCTAACCAAGTCACCATCTGAGCATGCAACTCTTGGCTAGTATCAGCCACAATGGGCGCGCCAATGCGCACATTAACCACACCTGCCCGCTTTACCCAACTTTTAGCTGGCGATAAATGGCCACTGTTTTGCACAATAGGTAAAATTGGCACTCCCGCCTTATTGGCCAACATAGCAGCACCTTTATTACAGGGCCCCAATCGGCCCGGCTTATGCCGAGTACCCTCAGGAAATATAAGCACTGATATGCCATGACCTAGACGCTCACAACCTTGCAAAGCAAGTTGTTTAAGGGCATTGGTTCTTTGTTTACGGTCAATAGCAATAGGGTTTAGCATAGCTAAAGCCCAACCAAAAAAAGGGATATGCAGAAGTTCTTTTTTTAATACTGTACTAACAGGCACACCAATAGTCAGCAAGTAAAAAGTTTCCCAGTCACCTTGATGGTTAGATGCGATAACCATAGCTCGTTGCGGATTAATATGCTCTTGGCCGGTAATCTGGAAACGCACACCACATAACCAGCGCAAGGCATAAATGACGCTTAAATTGCAGTAGCGCACAAATGAAAAGCGAAAATTGCGTGGCGCAATAGGTGCCGTTAGCACCAGCACAGCAGATGCCACGATAGATACCAAAATTAAAAACAAATAAAACAATATGGAGCGAACAAAGGCCACTTCTAACCCCCCGTTACTGGTGGAAAAAACGCCACTTCTGCTTGGTTATCAACCTGTGTGTTTATGGTTGCCATAGTTTGATTGACTGCCACTAAAACTTGCTCATCTAGTAAATACTCCTGCCAATCAGGATGCAGCTCTATCAAGGTTTGCTTCAATTCTTTAACAGTGAGGGCGGTTTCCTGAGGTATCTGCAACTGGCCACAGTCTAGCTGCTCTTTTAGGCGCCCAAAAAATAAGATCGTTATCATTAGCTCGGGTCCACCTGCCAGTGGCCACTCTTACCGCCCATTTTTTCTAACACCCGCAGGCCAGAAATAGTCATCCCACGATCAACGGCTTTACACATATCATAAATGGTTAATGCCGCTGTGGAGGCGGCACATAAAGCTTCCATTTCCACACCAGTGCGGCCATTGACTTTGCACATGCTAGTAATGCGCACCCGATTAAAATCAACTTCTAGCTCTATATCCACCGTAACTTTGCTAAGCATCAGTGGATGACATAGAGGTATCAAATCACTGCAACGCTTAGCCGCCTGAATACCGGCAATACGAGCCACAGCCAGAACATCTCCTTTTTTATGGTCGCCACTAGCTATCAGGGCCAGTGTGGAGGGCAGCATCTCAACCAAGGCTTCGGCACGTGCTATTCGAGTGCTTGTATCCTTCGCGGATATATCCACCATTTGTGCGTTACCAGCTGTATCCAGATGGGTTAGTTTTGACATCTAAGCCTCTTTGTTTAATTCTTGTTGGCGCTTTATAGGGTTCGCATACATAGCCAACAGTTGCTCTCTCTGGGCCTTATTTAAACCAGCTGTGCGCTGTTCAAGTTCCAGTTCAGCTCGATGCGATTCGCCTTGTAGCATAGCCAAAGCAGCATGGTTGGTGTCATGGAACTGATAGTTATTGGCAATACTTGTATCTAGCCAATCGACCAATTCCTCTGGCGAGGAGACACCTCCATACAATGGTTTACCAAAAGCCACATGCACATTACCTTTATTGCCAACAATACCTTTGACAATACTGGAAATATCTTCAAATTCACCTTTAGTATAACTACCACCATCCTCAACAGCTGCCAATTCTATCGCTTTTGACTGATCACAAGGGTCATATTGATAAGAGATAGAAACAGGCACAATATGCAAACTATCAATATAATCAGCATAAGACTGACCTGATTTCTTTTTGCACATGTAAAGCATTTTCATAACCGCAGGATCAGATGCATCCACCCCATTCTTCGCCCGACCTTCACGCTGAGCAATCCAGATATTGTGCCCGGTATGCACAGACTCATCAATATAAGTTGATAAGTCTAAATAGGCTTTCATTTTTTCTCGCATACCCTGAGCCGAGCGTTTTACCACAAAGCTTTTATTGAGCCGCATAATGTCGCTAACGTAGCTTTTTTTCAGCAAATTATCACCTAAGGCAATGCGCACAGTATCTAGATTATGGGTGTATAAACCCCAATTAACCAAGGCAGGGTCCATGGCAATATCACGATGATTCGAGATAAATAAGTAAGCTTTATCAGGCGCTAAGTGCTCAACACCACTATAGGTTAGTTGGTCTATACTGGTGTTGATCATACGTTGCATATACTTGGCCACGACAAGTTGCCAACTACGTATGTCTTTTACATTACGCAATTCACGACTAATTGCCAGGCGTACTAAAGGTCGTAAGGCAAAACCGAAGAACTTATGTAGAGTAGGAAATTTATACTTAGTAATAACATCAAGTAATTCTTGGTTATGCTGTAAGGCATCAACCACCCCTGAAACTTCATTATCGTTATAGGGCCTTATATCGGCGTAAGGGTCAGTCATAATATCTGTTTATCCACCGGTGGTGTTCATAAAGCGCAAAATCTGTGGCTCTGCTTTGAGATCAAAATGATGCTTTTCTGGTTTGCTTGGCATGGCTGCAATAATGGCTTCTTTCACTGGTTCAATTTGCCCCTTATAAGCGCGCATAATAGGGAGTAGATCCACACCATGCTCATTACCAAGGCATAATAACAAGCGCCCCGATGCTGTAACCCTCACGCGATTACAATCAGCACAAAAATTATGGCTGTGGGGCGAGATAAAACCTACCCTAGTCGTGCTATCTGCCATGCGGAAATAGCGTGATGGCCCTGCTGTTTGGTGGGCCATTGCATGCAACTCGTGCCGCGACTCAATGATTGCCCGCACCTCATCACTGGAGCAAAAACTCAAAGCACGATCATGACTATCAATATTGCCCAAAGGCATTTCTTCAATAAAGGCTATGTCAATTTGCTTGTCACGAGCAAACTCAAGCAAGTCCAACACTTCATCTTCATTGCTACCTTTCATCACCACAGCATTAATTTTAATACGTTGAAAACCTTGTTCGATAGCGGCATCAATACCAGCTAACACCTTATCTAGATCACCATTGCGAGTCATAGCTCTAAAACGCTTAGCGCGCAGAGAATCCAAGCTAATATTTAACCGCTTAACCCCAGCTTTCTTAAGTATTTTGCTGTAACGCACCAGCTGAGAGCCATTGGTCGTCATCAACAGCTCTTTAAGCCCTGGCAAGTTACCTATATTACCCAGACGATCAAGCAACCCACGGCGCACTAAAGGCTCACCACCAGTTAAGCGGATGCGTTGCACCCCCAGCTCGGTAAAGGCCTTAGCCAGTAATTCGATTTCTTCAATGGACATAATCTCTGCCCGTGGCAAAAATGTCATTTCTTCAGCCATACAATATACACAGCGAAAGTCACAACGATCTGTCACAGAGATACGCACATAATCCACTGTGCGCCCAAAATCATCAATTAACTGTTTGCTCATTATTTTCTCAAACAACCCACTTCACCAACGCATTGGTGTCATCATTGGGCGTGGTAAGCATCGGTACCAGACACACAATTTCGGTCACTATTATAACTTGATCATTAGGTTTTTCCTAAACCCACGTGCTAGATTAATCTAGCTCAGTTAAGCTATTAATAACTTTAACCAGTCCAGCGCGCCATGGGCGCTGGCGAATACCAAAAGTGGCTAATATTTTATAACAGTCCATCACTGTATTAGTTGGCCTTGGGGCTCTAGTCGGCCAGTCATCACTAGCCACAGCAACAATTTTTTCAGCCACAATGTCTGGCTGCTGCTTTACTGCTGCCAAAATGGCCTCGGCAAAACCTTTCCAAGTGACTGCCTCAGCACCACTGTAATGGTAAGTACCCCAAACTTCTATACCGCAATCAATTTGTTGAACCATAGCTAGTAATACGCGCGCCACATCATAGGCATCTGTAGGGCAACCAATCTGGTCATCAACAGCTTTTACCTCTTTTTCCTCACGCATTTGGCGCAATGAGCGTAGCACATAATTATTGCCTCTGGAGCTAAAAATCCAGCCTACCCGCAGGATAATATGCTGTTCACAATGCTTACGAATCTGCTCTTCGCCAGCTAATTTGCTATGGCCAAAAATATTGATGGGGTTTACTGGCATCATTTCATTAATTGGCAGCTTTCCTTCACCATCAAATACATAGTCCGTTGACAGGTGCATCAGAGTAACCCCAAAATTGCTACAAGCTGTAGCTAAATTGGCGGCACCATCACAATTGATGCGATAAGCATCCTCAGGGTTAGATTCAGCTAAATCAACAACAGAATAACTTGCACAATTAATGACATATTTGGGGCGGTGTTCCATTACGATCTTATTAATTTGATCCAAGTCAGCAAGATCGAGGTCGTCAATATCATACCAAACGACTGCAAAGCCCATTTTTTCAGCGCGTTGACATAGTGCTGCACCCACTTGACCCCGACCACCAGTCACTAAAATTTTAATCAAAGTAAAAACTCACCGTAGCAATAATAAATGTTATAAATAGCCCATTCTCAGAGGCTGAAGTTAGGACCTAAAGAGTAAATAAATCAAAGCAAATAATCAGCGTTATACTTGGTTATTAAAGTACTACCAAAACGCAACATGGGTTTTATTTTATCACACTCATGTCTGCCGAGTGGCTATTTAAGTGGCATTATTAAGTAGTTACAGAGTAAAAATGCTGGCCACAGAGATCATACAATCTATGCCATGCAATGGAGCATTAAATTTTATAAAAGATGCGAAGTTGCCTATGGCATAACCACCCTTAATGCCAAAATGAGCAAAGCAACGCCCGTCACCCGATTAATCAGTTGACCACGCTTTTGAATGGCATCGTACATGCGATCTTGAGACAGTATTACAACCACCAAGGTATACCAAAGCCCGTCCACAAGGGTTGCTGTCGTAACCATAATAACTTGGTCACTTAGACTGGGATCTTGTGAAATAAATTGTGAGAAAAGTGCCAAAAAGAAGATAGCAATTTTTGGATTCAAAATAGAGATCATACCGCCTTCGATACCAGCTTGCATAATCGTCGCTTGACCCGCTTTACCTACATTTAGGCTAGCCTCCCTGTCCGCCATTAGGGCTCTGATACCAACCCACACCAGATAGGCCGCACCTAACCAAGTTATAATATTAAATAAAGATGTTGAATTAGCCACAATAATAGCCAACCCGGATACAGTAGCTATGGCCCAAAGGCAAATACCGGCGGCATGAAACCAGCTAGCAGCAAGTCCATGGCCTCGGCCATTGCTAATAGTTTGTTTAAGCACCACCACAACACTTGGCCCTGGTGACATAGCCCCCAAGCAACAAATTGCCAAAAAAGTAAACCATGTAGTCAGGGTCATGGGAAATCACCGGTACTTGATGCAAGAAAAATAGTGAGGGCAAAAGACTAAGCTGATAACAAAGTTAAGCTAGGTCACAATATTAGCACCATAGTGGCGCAAGAAGCTGGCACAGTCAACTTGCAGATGCTGTTACCCCTAATAACCTGGCATATGAGCTCTATAAAAAAGCCCAGCAAATAGGCTGGGCTTGGTATGACCGGTGGCTGTCGGCGTTACCGACTAGAATGGAATATCATCATCAAAATCACTATCAAAACCGCCTGGCTGTTGTGCTGGCTGCTGTGGCGCACTGGCTGGCTGAGAAGCACCGCCGGCTGGGGCTTGCTGATAGTTTTGCTGAGGAGCTGCCTGGGGCTGATAGCCACCACCTTGCTGTGCTGCACCCTGACGCCCATCTAACATTTGCATTTCGGAAGCGACAATTTCAGTGGTATAACGCTTAACACCATCTTGTTCCCACTGACGAGTGCGCAATGCACCCTCTATATATAACTTGGAACCTTTACGTACATATTCACCGGCGATTTCAGCTAAGCGATTAAAAAACACCACTCGATGCCACTCAGTACGTTCTTGGGGTTGACCCGTTTGCTTGTCTTTCCATGATTCAGACGTCGCTAATGTTAAATTAGTGACGGCGCCACCTGATGGCATATAACGTACTTCCGGATCACCGCCAACGTTACCCACCAAAATGACTTTATTTACACCTCGTGCCATAGTATTTCTCCTACCGTATAGTTAGTTTAGCTGCTGTATGTCTTTATGACCAAAACGAGATCTTTTTAGACAATAAGTCATGCCTGACAAAGATAGGGAATTATATACCTATAAGGGTCTATTTGAGAACCGGTTTTTTAGCAGCAAGCAGACTTATTATAGTTACTTATTTTTACACTTTAGTCTTTGCTTATATGACTAACAAAACCCTATAATGGTAGGTTTGCAATCTGGCTCTAGAACAAGCATGGATACAATACTAGTCCGAGGTGCACGCACCCACAATTTAAAGAATATTGATCTCGACATTCCTCGTGATAAGTTGGTGGTTATCACTGGTCTTTCTGGTTCTGGCAAATCTTCCCTAGCCTTTGATACCCTCTATGCAGAGGGTCAACGTCGCTATGTTGAATCCCTCTCAACTTACGCTAGACAATTTCTCTCCATGATGGAAAAGCCAGACCTTGATCATATTGAAGGTCTATCACCCGCGATCTCTATTGAGCAAAAGTCAACGTCTCACAACCCCCGTTCAACGGTGGGTACCATTACCGAGATTTATGATTATTTACGTCTGCTTTTTGCCCGTGCCGGTGAACCTCGTTGCCCTGATCATGATTTACCTTTAGCGGCGCAAACCATTAGTCAGATGGTTGATCAAGTTCTCGCTTTACCAGAAGACAAGCGACTGATGCTGCTTGCTCCAGTTGTTCAGAATCGCAAGGGTGAGCACTTACACACCTTGGACCAATTAAGAGGACAGGGCTTTATAAGGGCACGCATTGATAACCGTTTATATGATCTAGATAACCCTCCCGAACTAGAGAAAAATAAAAAGCATACCATTGAAGTTGTCGTAGATCGCTTTAAGGTCAAACCCGGTATCGAGCTGCGCCTTGCTGAGTCTTTTGAGACGGCCCTTGAGCTTACTGACGGCTTGGCTAAAGTAGTATCTATGGATGATGATAAAGTGGAAGCAATCGTATTTTCTTCGCGCTTTGCTTGCCCTGAATGTGGTTATGCGATTAGCGAGCTGGAGCCCCGTTTATTCTCTTTTAACAACCCCACGGGGGCTTGCCCTACCTGCGATGGCTTAGGAGTGCGTCAATATTTTGACCCTAACAAGGTGGTGCAGCAACCGTTAAATAGTTTAGCTGAGGGAGCAATCCGCGGTTGGGATCGACGCTCCATGTATTATTTTGGCTTACTTCGAGCGCTGGGCAAGCACTATGGCTTTACCACGGATAAACCTTGGCAAGACCTGCCCGAAAGTATCCAACAACTGATTTTGTACGGTACGGGTAATACCGAGATTGAATTTAACTACATCAATGATCGTGGTGACAAGATCGCTCGTAAACACCCATTTGAGGGTGTGATAAATAATATGCAACGCCGCTATCGCGAAACCGAATCCATTATGGTGCGTGAAGAGCTTGGTAAATATTTAAATATGCAACCTTGCCCCTCATGTAGTGGCTCACGCCTGCGTCAAGAAGCCCGTCATGTGTTTATTGATGGCTTAAACTTACCCCAAGTTACCCATAAGGCCGTCGGTGAAAGTGCTGCCTATTTTGCGAATTTGCATCTGCCCGGTAAACAAGGTCAAATCGCCGAAAAAATACTCAAAGAAATCCGCTTACGTTTGGATTTTCTTGTTAATGTCGGTCTCGACTATCTTACTTTGGATCGTAATGCTGACACCCTTTCCGGTGGTGAAGCCCAGCGTATTCGCCTTGCTAGCCAAATTGGTGCCGGTTTAGTTGGGGTTATGTATATCTTAGACGAACCTTCTATTGGACTGCACCAACGCGATAACGAACGTTTACTAAAAACCCTTATCCATTTACGTGATCTAGGTAACTCAGTGATTGTGGTTGAGCATGATGAAGAGGCTGTTAGGCTTGCTGATCATGTGATTGATATTGGTCCAGGTGCTGGTGTGCATGGTGGCCAAGTTGTTGCCCATGGCACACCAGAGGCAGTTATGTCTAATCCTGACTCTCTTACGGGTCAGTACCTTAGTGGTGCCCGCTGTATTCCTGTTCCGAAACAACGCCATAAGCCCAAAGCAGGCGGCTGGTTAGAGGTTATTGGTGCTACTGGTAATAACCTACAAAATGTCCATGCCAAAATACCTACAGGCCTCATGACCTGTGTTACTGGTGTTTCTGGCTCGGGCAAGTCAACACTGATCAATAGCACTCTATACCCACTTGCCGCCACCCAGCTTAATAAAGCCACTACTCTGGAAGCAGCCTCCCATGAAAAAATAGTTGGTTTGGATTTATTAGATAAGGTAGTTGATATTGACCAAAGCCCAATTGGTCGTACCCCGCGCTCTAATCCTGCCACCTATACCGGTATCTTTACACCCATCAGGGAGCTGTTTGCTGGTACTCAAGAAGCGCGCTCCCGCGGTTACAAACCTGGTCGCTTTAGTTTCAATGTCAAAGGTGGGCGCTGTGAGGCCTGTCAGGGTGATGGTGTTATAAAAGTCGAAATGCATTTCTTGCCTGATATGTATGTTCCCTGTGATGTGTGTCGGGGTAAACGCTATAACCGCGAAACCCTAGAAATCCAATATAAGGGCAAAAATATCACCGAAGTGTTGGAAATGACCGTTGAAGATGCCGTTGCGTTTTTTGATGCCATACCGATGATTAAACGACGGCTACAAACATTGATAGATGTGGGGCTAAGTTATATTTGTCTGGGTCAGAATGCGACCACCTTATCTGGCGGTGAAGCTCAGCGGGTAAAATTATCCCGTGAGCTCTCCAAGCGCGATACGGGTAAGACCCTGTATATACTTGATGAGCCAACAACGGGTTTGCATTTCTATGATATTCAACAGTTGCTCAATGTATTGCATCGCTTACGTGATCATGGCAACACAGTGGTGGTTATCGAACATAACCTAGATGTTATCAAGACCGCTGACTGGATTATCGATTTAGGCCCTGAAGGGGGTAATAAAGGTGGTCAGATTATTGCTTCTGGTACGCCAGAAGAAGTGGCTAATAATGCGCAATCCCATACTGGGCGTTTTATTAAGCCAATGTTGTAGATAGTGATAAATAGCTGATACAAAAAAGCCCGGTATTAACCGGGCTTTTTAATATTTATAACTTACTCTTCTTCAGAAGCGACTGGACGATCGACCAGTTCTACGTAAGCCATAGGGGCGTTATCACCAGGACGGAAACCGCATTTCATAATACGGATGTAGCCTCCTGGACGAGTAGCATAACGTGGACCCAGTTCGTTAAACAGTTTACCTACGGCTTCTTTGCTACGTGTACGAGCAAAGGCTAAGCGACGGTTGGCAACACTGTCTTCCTTGGCTAGAGTGATCAGTGGCTCAGCCACACGACGCAGTTCCTTAGCTTTGGGAAGGGTGGTTTTAATCAATTCGTGCTCAAACAAAGAGCAAGACATGTTCTTGAACATGGCTTGACGATGCGAGCTAGTACGATTTAAATGACGACCACTTTTACGATGACGCATTGTATTTTCCTTATCAAACTATGTTTGATGTATTATCCGATTAAGACTGTTGTGTACCCTTGAGAATGGCAGGTGGCCAGTTCTCAAGACGCATACCCAGTGACAAGCCACGGGACGCCAACACGTCTTTAATTTCGGTTAGAGACTTCTTACCCAGATTCGGTGTCTTTAACAACTCAACTTCGGTGCGCTGAATCAGATCACCAATAAAGTTAAGGTTCTCTGCCTTCAGACAGTTCGCCGAACGTACAGTCAGTTCCAGATCATCCACTGGACGCAGTAGAATTGGATCTACTTCTGGCTCATCTGCTTTCGCTTCAGGTTCAGCATCGTTTTCTAGAGCGACGAATACCGCAATTTGACGTTGCAAAATAGTAGCTGCACTGCGGATAGCTTCTTCTGGGTCCAGAGTACCATTGGTCTCTAAATCCAAAACTAGCTTATCTAAGTTAGTGCGCTGCTCAACACGAGCACTCTCAACAGTGTACGCAACACGGCGTACTGGACTGAAGGAAGCGTCTAGTTGTAGCTTGCCAATAGCACGGGTTTCATCTTCAGACTGGAAACGAGCATCAGCTGGCTCATAACCGGTACCAGAGCGAACGGTTAGTTGCATCTCTAGCTTGGTTTCAGCATTCAGATGGGCAATCACGTGATCTGGATTAGCCACTTCAATATCGTGACTTAACTGGATGTCAGCGGCAGTGATAGCACCTGGACCCTGTTTAGACAGGGTCAGGACAGCTTCATCGCCTTCATGCATTGTGATAGCAACACCTTTCAGGTTTAGCAGGATTTCGATAACGTCTTCCTGCACCCCTTCGATGGCGCTATATTCATGCTCAACACCACTAATTTCTACGTCAACGATGGCCGCGCCCGTCATAGAAGACAGTAAAATACGGCGCAGTGCGTTACCCAGTGTATGGCCAAAGCCACGCTCTAGAGGTTCCAATATGATCTTGGAGCGGGTATCACTTACACGTTGCACTTCAATGTTGCGCGGAGTTAGTATATCGTTGGTTGCAGTCATGGACTCACCTATTAGTTGTGCACTGAGGTCAATTATTACTTAGAGTACAATTCAACAATCAGTTGCTCATTAATCTCGGCAGACAGTTCACTACGCTCTGGTGCACTCTTAAAAGTACCTTCCAGTTTACCAGCGTCTACGTCAACCCACTCACAAACAGCACGCTGTGCGGCTAGGTCAAGAGCATTCTTGATACGTAGTTGTGATTTTGCCTTCTCACGGATTGAGATAACATCTCCCGCTTCTACTTGGTAGGAAGGGATGTTAACTGTTTTACCATTTACTAGAATGCTCTTGTGAGAGACAATCTGACGAGCTTCAGCGCGAGTCGCACCGAAACCCATACGGTAAACAACGTTATCCAAACGAGATTCCAGCAGAGCTAACAGATTAGAACCTGTAGCGCCTTTCAAACGATCAGCTTCCTTGTAATAGTTACGGAATTGACGCTCAAGCACGCCATACATACGACGAACTTTTTGCTTCTCACGTAACTGAGTGCCAAATTCAGACAGACGACCACGACGTGCGCCGTGAACACCTGGTGCTGTTTCTGCTTTACATTTTGAGTCTAACGCCCGAACGCCGCTCTTAAGGAACAAATCTGTTCCTTCACGTCGAGACAGCTTGCAAACGGGACCTATATATCTTGCCATTTGTTCGTT
>DNNY01000144.1 GCA_003497765.1 Oceanospirillaceae bacterium | reverse complement strand
GATGCCCTTTAACAGCCGTATCCCCTGCCTCTGTATCAGCAAATAACGCGTCTACTTCTGGCAGTATGCGTTGCGCATGTTGATAAAAGCCTTCGCCGCTATCCGTCAGGCTTTGGCTACGGGTTGTGCGAGCCAGCAGTTTAACGCCTAAATCCTGCTCCAAACTAGATAAGGCTTTGCTTACGGAAGACTTGGTCATATGTAATTGTTGTGCCGCACGGCTAATACTGCCAGCGTCTACAATTCGCACAAAGATCTGTATTTTCTCAAAACGTCCCATAAGGTATTGTTTCCATTTTTGAAACAGTAGTTTTCAATATGGCCTATTTATCAATTAATTTCAATCTAATAATATAAGTATATTAAATATAAGAGGCTATTGGTTAAGTGAAAGCACAGCTTACGTAATCACTACAACAACTGACAGATTGGCCTTTTATATGCAGAGTTTAGTGGCTGAGATTGGTGGCTATTGCTTAGCGCCAATAATAGGAGGATATGGTTATGACTATTGAGCGACAGATAATGCATCGAGTTAAGGGAATGCCTACCAGCGACGGCGCTGGCGTTAACCTTACACGATTAATTGGTACGCCTTATTTGGATATGGTAGATCCATTTTTGATGCTTGATTTCTTTTCTAGTGATATACCGGACCAATATATAGCTGGCTTCCCTTCCCATCCACACCGAGGTTTTCAGACCGTCACCTATATGCTGGCTGGACGTATTCGTCATAAAGACAGCATGGGCAACGAAGGCGTTATTGAACAACATGGCGTGCAATGGATGAGTGCTGGCCGTGGGGTAATTCATGAAGAAATGCCAGAGCAGGAAGAAGGCCTAATGCAGGGTTTTCAACTGTGGGTAAATCTCCCAGCCAAAGACAAAATGAGTGCCCCCAACTATCAGGAATTTGCTGCCGAGGAGCTTGCTGAAGAGCAGCTAGATAACGGTGGCTTAGTGCGTGTTGTCTCTGGCACAACTGCCGCTGGCACCCAAGGCCCGGTTAAGCAATTGGATATTGAGCCCATTTATATGGATATTTCTTTGCCTCAAGCAGGTCAATTCACCCAGCCCGTTAACCACACAGCCAACGCCTTTGTGTTTATTATTAATGGCGCTATTAGCATTGGCAATAAACTACTGAATCAAGGCGAGTTAGCTATTCTTGGTGCAGGTGATAGGGTGAACTTGCTGGCTAGCAAACCCGATACGCGGGTTTTATTGGTGGCAGGTAATCCTATTGGCGAACCGGTAGCCAAGGGCGGGCCTTTTGTGATGAATACCCGTGAAGAAGTGCATCAAGCCTTTGCCGACTTTCAAACTGGCAATTTTCTTTAGGAGACCATAATGGGATTACTTATCAACGGTGAATGGCACGATAAATGGTACGATACCAAACAGTCCAAAGGCCGCTTTGTGCGTTCAGAAGCGGTTTTCCGCAACTGGATTACCGCTGACGGCAGTGCTGGCCCCTCTGGCAGCGCAGGCTTTAAAGCCGAACCAGGTCGTTACCATCTTTATGTCTCCCTAGCTTGCCCGTGGGCCCATCGTACCCTTATTTATCGTCGTTTAAAGGGCCTAGAAGAGATGATTGATGTTTCCATCGTTAGCCCTTATATGCACAGCCAAGGCTGGGTCTTCGAAGATAATGAAGATCCCCGTGTCGCAGACAAGGTTAATCATTTTCAATTTGCCCATCAGCTATATACCCACGCCATGGCGGACTATACCGGCCGCGTCACAGTGCCAATTCTATGGGATAAGCAACAGCAGACCATTGTCAGCAACGAGTCCTCGGAAATTATCCGCATGTTTAATAGCGCCTTTAATCATCTTGGTGCCACTAAGCTAGATCTTTATCCAGCAGAGTTACAAGAGCAAATTGATGCTTGGAATGCATTAATTTATTCGAATATTAATAATGGTGTTTATCGAACTGGCTTTGCCACGACTCAGGCTGCCTATGAAGAAGCTTACCATCCGTTATTTGACTGCTTAGACAAGCTAGAGGAGCAACTAAGTCATACACGTTATCTAACTGGCGATAGTATTACCGAAGCTGACTGGCGATTATTTACTACCCTTGTGCGCTTTGATGCTGTCTATGTAGGCCATTTTAAGTGCAACCGTAACCGCATTGTGGATATGCCCACTTTATGGGGTTATTTGCGGGATCTTTATCAACAACCCGGTGTCGCCGAGACAGTTGATATGCACCATATCAAATCTCACTATTACGCCAGCCACGATATGATTAACCCAACTGGCGTAGTCCCAAAAGGCCCAGCTTTGAACTTTATGGCACCGCATCAGCGTAGCAAAATATAAATAGACGACTCTAATTTGAAATAAAAAATAGGGCACTAATTGAGTGCCCTATTTGTATGTGCGAAGAAAATAAACTATTTGAAAGTATTACAGAAATTTAGCCAACAGGCCGTATTGCACAGAGTCCAAATCTAAACTAGCAGCATCCACGGGTAAGCGGAATTTCATACCACCACCAGGAATTTTCTCTAGCTCAGCGCCATCGATTTTTTGTAACTCATTAACTGTAATTTCGCGGTTACCTTGAGGCAAAATAAGCTCAACGCGATCACCTTTTAGCAGCTGGTTCTTAGACATAAGTTCCAGCATACCTGTAGCATTATCATAGCCGATTACTTCACCCACTAGCTTTTGGCGGCTTTCTTTGGAATGGCCCTGCACATAATTTTGATATTC
>DNNY01000148.1:1288-4685 GCA_003497765.1 Oceanospirillaceae bacterium | reverse complement strand
GCTTGGGCATAGTTGCCACCAGAACCGATGGCAATTAAGCCTTCTTCAGGTTCTACCACATCACCATTACCGGTAATAATTAATGAAGCTTCTTTGTTGGCAACCACAAGCATGGCTTCCAATTTACGCAGGGCACGATCACTACGCCAATCTTTGGCTAATTCCACAGCTGAACGAACCAGTTGGCCTTGATGTTTTTGTAGTTGAGCTTCAAAGCGTTCAAATAAAGTAAAGGCATCAGCAGTGCCACCAGCAAAACCAGCGATGACTTCATTATGATAAAGTCGGCGCACCTTGCGGGCGTTACCTTTCATAACAGTATTGCCCAAAGAAACCTGGCCATCACCACCTAATACGACCTTATCACCACGGCGCACGGAAACAATTGTTGTCACGGATTTACTCCACTAAATAGCTAATCTCATATTAATGGAGTTGGGATGGATTATTTCAAGACCTAGATAATGGGCGAAACTTGTTTAACAAACCAATGCTGTTGAGCTGTAAGAAAAAATAGTCCAAGTAAAAACTATTGTTTCCGGTTGATGCGCAACGAAACAATATTATTTTGGGCAAGAATATCTTCAGCTTTGTTAAGCATAGAGCGATTTTCAAATGGCCCTAAACGAACACGATACCAGATACTGCCGGAACTGGAAGTGGTTTTATCTGTTACCACATTAGGCAAATTCAGCAAGATAAGCTGCGCTCGCAAACGTTCAGCATCTTCGAGCTTACGAAATGAGCCAGCTTGTATAAGCACATTGGTTTTTTTGTTTGGGTCCTTTGGTGTTGATTTATAGGCCTCTACTTTTTGTGGCGTTACTTGGCTTTCTGGTAACAAGTTGTAGAAATCAAAACCACTTTTATTGTCTGCAGACTCCGGTGCCTGTTCTGCACTTTCTATAGCTGGTTTGGCAATAGGTTTAACGTCCACTGGGGTGGCTGTTATCACTGGTGCTGGAGCCGTTTGATCTTTAGGCTGTTGCGCTAAGAACCATAAACCACCAATAAAGCTAATGGCAATCACTAACGTCAGCAGTGAGCGCCCAACGGAAGCTTTCGGTTTGGTGGTTTTCTGGGGCTGTTTACCACGGGCGAAATCACGAGCCATATTACATTCTTTCCGGTGCGGCAACGCCTAAAAGTTGCAAACCATTAGCTAACACCTGTCTTGTGGCTGAACTTAGGGTTAAACGCGCATTACGTAAGGCGGCATCATCAATTTTCATGCGATGAGCGTTGTAATAGGTATGGAAGTTACCAGCCAAATCACGCAAATAGTGTGCTACTTGATGAGGCTCATAAGCAAGGGCAGCGCTAGCAATGACTTCTGGGTATAGGGCTAGTTGCTGCATCAGGTCTATTTCAGCAGTTTCACTCAGCAACTGAAGATTAGCTAAACCTTGGGTTTGATCCCAAGTCATATCTTCAACGGCTAACTTGGCTAAAATGGTACAGATGCGAGCATGAGCGTACTGAATATAGTATACGGGGTTGTCTTTACTATCTGATTTGGCAAGTTCCAGATCAAAGTCCATATGTTGTTCGGTTTTGCGGGTAACATAAAAGAACCGTGAGGCATCTTTGCCCACTTCATCACGGAGTTCACGTAAGGTCACAAATGAACCGCTTCGCGTAGACATAGGCACACGCTCTTCGCCGCGATACAAGATAGCAAACTGTACCAACTTAACCACCAAACGCTCAGCATCAAGCCCCATAGCCGTTAGGGCTGCTTTTACCCGGGTAATGTAACCATGGTGATCGGCGCCCCAAATATTGATAACCGTATCAAAGCCGCGCTCAAATTTATTGAGATGATAAGCAATATCTGAAGCAAAATAAGTAGTTTGGCCATTGTCACGCTTAACAACACGGTCTTTATCATCACCAAAGGCCGTCGAGCGGAACCAAAGGGCACCATCTTGCTCATAAATATGATCATTGTCTTGCAGTTTCTTTATGGCTCTTTCGATTTGATCCTCTTGGCTTAGGCTACGTTCAGAGAACCAATTATCAAAAGTCACATTAAAGTCGGCTAGGTCGTCTTTAATATCGTCACGGATAGAATCTAAGCCTGCAGCAAATAGTAGCTGATAATTTTCGTCGCCAAGTAACTGTTGAGCGCGGTCGATAATCGCATCAATATGGGCTTCTTTATCACCTTCTGGTGCGTCAGCAGGCAGGTCTTTGCTAACCTCTGCGGCGCTATGTTTTAAGTTACTGCCTACACGCTTATGTAATGCGGTAGCAATATCTTTTACATATTCACCCTGATACCCATTACTAGGGAAAGGCATGGTTTCGCCTTCTAGGGCCAGATAACGCAGCCAAACACTAGCGGCCAAAATATTCATTTGCCGGCCAGCATCATTAACATAGTATTCACGTTGCACTTTATAGCCGGCCGCACTTAATAAATTACCTAAGCTGGCGCCATAGGCTGCTCCACGACCATGACCAACGTGTAATGGTCCAGTTGGATTGGCCGACACAAATTCAATTTGCACATGCTGATCTGCGCCTACTTGGCATTGGCCATATTGGTCGCCTAACTCGAGAATACTGTTGAGTACTGTGGCAGTGGCATCCTGACTTATAAAAAAGTTAATAAAGCCGGGGCCAGCAATCTCGGTCTTGCTTACTTCAGTTGCGGCTGGCAGATGATCACAAATCATTTGCGCAATTTCCCGTGGATTGCGACGTGCCGCCTTGGCTAGAGTAAGGGCTACATTACTTGCTAAATCGCCGTGTTGCTTGTCGCGAGTATTTTCGACTTGAATATTGGCTTGCAGATCGGTGTCGAAGGCACCGGATTGCTTTAGCGTGGCAATGGATTGCTCAATTAAAGAGACGACTAACTGCTTCATGAATTACTCAAATATTTGGTTGAATACGATTTGTGGCTAGGTACTGAGAGGGTTACAAACCAGAGCGCACAGTAAGCCTAATATTATCCCTTGAAACGCTATATAAAGCCAACTGTTTAGTGGGCATCAGAAGGGTTATCGCTAGATTAAATTGCTTACAGCTCTTGGGGATCTATATCTAGGCTCCAACGTAACTTTTTACTCTCAGAATGTTGTTCGAGCAACCAGCATAGCTGACGACATATAATTTGCAAATGTGAGCGTGAAGGATGTTGTAACTGTATTTGTACGCGGTACTGATTAGCACGCTTAGGCATGGCTGCTGGCATGGGGCCAAAGAATTGTAAGTGTTTGGCGTGGGCTGCTATGTCAGGCTGACTAATTTGCTGTTGTAGCCATGTTAATAAATGATAAGCCGCTTTTTCCTGACGTGCCTGCACTAGAAATACTGCCATATAGCCAAATGGCGGCAATAAGCTGGTCTGGCGTTGGGTCAACTCTAGTTCTGCAAACGCACTATAGCC
>DNNY01000148.1:466-1135 GCA_003497765.1 Oceanospirillaceae bacterium | reverse complement strand
AGCCTTGTTGGGTTAGGGTGGTAATAACCGGATGTTCGGCTTGATAGGTTTGGATATATGCGGTGCCAGGTAAACTTGCACGACCTGCGCGCCCAGAAGTTTGAATGATCAATTGAGCAAGGCGCTCTGGTGCTCGAAAATCACTACTAAATAGACTGCTATCAGCATCGACAATAACCGCCATGGTGACATGGGGGAAATGATGGCCCTTGGCTAACATTTGTGTGCCAATTAAAATACAGGGTTGGCCACTATGAATCTCCTCTAAAATAGCACCTAAGGCGCCTTTATTACGGGTTGAGTCTCGGTCAATGCGGTGCACAGGATAGGTAGGAAACTGTAACTGCAGTTGTTCCTCAATACGTTCAGTACCACTACCTAAGGGCCGCATTTGCTTGGCATGGCAACTAGGGCAGCTGTGATTAATAGATTGTTGGTAGCCACAATGGTGGCAGTGAAGACGAGCGGGTGATTTGTGTAGGGTTAGGTTGGTATCACAGGCCGGGCAGGTGACGGTTTGGCCGCAGGCCTGACACTGTAAACTGGGGGCAAAACCACGTCGATTTAACATTAACAGCACTTGATTCCCAGCTTGTAGCTGAGCGGCCATAATCTTACTTACGCGTTCTGAGATGCCAGCAATAACCGGTTGTTGGCGTAAATCAACAA
>DNNY01000148.1:0-218 GCA_003497765.1 Oceanospirillaceae bacterium | reverse complement strand
CTCATAATTTTGTTGGCTGGCGCCACCCGCGCGGTTATTTAATTGGTGTAATTGATAGCGTTGACGGTGACTATTATCGAGGCTCTCTAGGCTTGGCGTTGCCGAGCCAAGCAGGATTGGGATGTTGGCATCATAGGCGCGCTTGATGGCAACATCACGACCATGGTAACGAAAGCCTTCTTGCTGCTTAAAGGCCTGATCGTGTTCCTCATCAACAA
>DNNY01000102.1:6163-6365 GCA_003497765.1 Oceanospirillaceae bacterium | reverse complement strand
CAAAGGGAACTTCGGCTATAACGCTGGTACTGGCGAATACGGTGATATGATTGCCATGGGTATTCTAGATCCTGCCAAAGTTACGCGTTCAGCCCTACAAGCTGCAGCCTCTGTAGCTGGCTTAATGATTACAACCGAATGTATGGTTGCCGATGAGCCGGCTCCTGAAGGCGCTGCTGGTGCAATGCCTGATATGGGCGGC
>DNNY01000102.1:643-5878 GCA_003497765.1 Oceanospirillaceae bacterium | reverse complement strand
ATGGGCGGCATGGGCGGCATGATGTAATCATCAACCCATGATGCTGACGCTTTAAGCGTTACCAAAAAAACCCGTAGCTGCAAGGCTGCGGGTTTTTTTATGTCTGCAAGAACATCTATAATGTGTGTAAAGTGATTGGTTAATGCCAAATGAGTGACTTATGGTCTTAACAATCATCAGATTATGATCAATATGGAGCAACCAGTGGTGTATCGTGAATACGGTAATAAAGATGGTCAGTTAGTGGTGTATTTTCATGGTGCTCCGGGTGCTATGGAGGAATGTGCGGTATTTGATATGTATGCCAAAGATCATAATTTACATATCGTTTGCTTTGATCGATTTGCCCTGGATAGCTCCCTAAGTCGTAAAGATTATTTTCACCATCTAGCAACGCAAATAGACAATATGGCGGGTGGTTTAGTATTTAAACTAGCTATGCAGAAGCCATCAATATTTTCCATGCTAACGCAATTTCAAAGTATGATTGCGCGGCTGGCGCCTTCAATGCTGGTCAATATGCTGTTTGCCACTGCTGCTGGAAAAGATAAGGAATTAATCCAACAGAATGACTTTAAAACACATATTACTGGTGTGTTAAAACAGTGTTTTAAGCATCGTGCCAAGGGTTATATTAGGGATATAACATACTATGTGGAGTGGCACGAAGCAAAGGAGTATAGTGCTAGCATTCAACTCTGGCATGGCACAGAAGATAATTGGTCACCACCTTCTATGGCAGACTCCCTTGCCCATATTATCCCTAGTCATGTCAGTATTGAGAAGATGGAAGGGTTGTCCCACTATTCTTGTTTATATGAAGCAGCCCCAAAAATTTGTGCGCAGCTAACAAAAGGGTAATTTTTACAGCTTTATTTGTGAGTTTAGTTTTTACTGATGTCCATTTATTATCAGAACACTATTTCCATTTGAGCTATAGTGGCGCTTGCTGTTTCCTGCTATGCTTCGCCTTTGTCTATATAATTATTAACGTTTATGTCCCCCGTATTATCTGTTCAAAATCTTAATAAGATTTATAAAGGTGGTAAGCAGGCTCTAAGTGATATTAACTTAGATGTGGCTAAAGGTGAGATTCTAGCTTTACTCGGCCCTAATGGAGCGGGAAAGACCACACTGATTTCTATTATTTGCGGTATTGTTAATGCGTCTAATGGCAAGGTGCTGGTAGGCGGTTTTGATAATGTAAAACAATTTCGCCAAGCGCGAAGCTTGATTGGTTTGGTGCCTCAGGAACTGACCACAGATGCCTTTGAAACCCCTTGGGCGAATCTAAATTTTAGTCGCGGTTTATTTGGTCTACCTGCTGATCCAGCTAAGGTAGAACAGGTGCTACGTGATTTATCTCTATGGGATAAAAAAGATAACCGTATTATGACCCTTTCTGGAGGCATGAAACGACGTTTACTAATTGCCAAAGCCTTGGTGCATGAGCCACAGATTCTATTTTTGGATGAGCCCACAGCGGGTGTGGATGTAGCCTTACGCCAGGATATGTGGCAGATGGTTGCACGCTTGCGCGAGCAAGGGGTGACGGTGGTATTAACCACACATTATATTGAAGAAGCCGAAGCTATTGCTGACCGTGTTGGGGTAATCAGTGGCGGTAAGTTGTTACTGGTCGAAGATAAAGACACCCTCATGGCCAATATGGGGCAAAAGCAACTACAGGTTGATTTAAAAACACCCTTAACGCTGCTTCCAGAAAGCCTATCTGCTTTGGGCTTTAGTTTGGAAAAAGAGGGGCAGCAACTACTGCTGCGCTATGGCGGCAAAGGTGAGCAGATTGAGGTGGGTGCTATGTTGTCAGCGATTCACCAAGCGGGTGTGGAAGTTGCTGATATTCATACGGCCCAATCTTCACTGGAAGAAATCTTTATCGAATTGCTACAGGAGACGGTATGAACTGGCGCGCTATCCTAGCCATCTACAAGTTTGAGATGGCCCGTACCAAACGTACTATAAGCCAAAGTATTATTTCCCCTGTATTATCCACATGTTTGTATTTTGTGGTGTTTGGTGGCGCTATTGGCTCACGTATAGAGCAGGTTGATGGGGTTTCCTATGGCGCCTTTATTGTGCCGGGTCTGATTATGTTATCGATTATGACCCAAAGTCTTTCTAACGCCTCCTTTGGTATTTATTTCCCGCGTTTCTCTGGCACCATTTATGAGATGCTGTCGGCTCCTGTGTCTTTTTGGGAGGCCACTGTGGGTTATGTTGGCGCGGCGGCGACTAAATCAATGATGATTGGTTTAATCATTTTGGCTACGGCTGGTTTTTTTGTCCCTTTAGAGATAGCTCATCCACTATGGATGATAACGTTTTTGGTGCTAACCAGTATTACCTTTAGTTTATTTGGCTTTTTAATCGGTATTTGGGCAGATAACTTTGAAAAACTACAATTAATCCCGTTATTAGTTGTTACCCCCTTGGTGTTTTTAGGGGGCGCGTTTTATAGTATTGAAATGTTACCCGAGGCTTGGCAAACAGTCAGCTTGTTTAATCCAGTGGTATATTTGATTAGTGGCTTTCGCTGGAGCTTTTACCAAATATCTGATGTTGGAGTGGGAGTCAGTTTGTTAATGGTGATGGTATTTATGGCCATCTGCCTAGGTTTGATTAGTTTTGTATTTAAGACCGGCTATCGGTTAAAGCAGTAAGGAAAAATATATGTCTGAATGGTTGCGTGACAGCCTGTCTTTTTGTCGCACTTACTGGTGGGCCATAGTCGCCATCGTAGTTCCCATAGCAATAATGCGAGAGTTTTTGCTGGCTAACCTAGGATGGTATGAAATGGGTACAGGCGCCAGCACTGAGTTATCGACATTACTAACAGCGATTGGTGTCATTGTTATTTTTGAGTCATTTATACAAATTAAACTGATCCTTTTAGTACAGGGTGTTTTGGCTAAACAAAACCTTAGCTTTTCCCAACGCAGTAGTCGTGCCTTAGTGGCTTTGTTGCCATTTATTTTTATGCAAATCTTGATTAGCTTTGGCGTTATGGCGGGCTTGCTAGCCTTTATTCTGCCTGGTATTTATGTGTTTGTGCGTTGGGTTTTGTCACCTTACTTTTTGTTAATCCAAGGTCAGGGTGCTTTAGCAAGTCTAAAGAGTAGCTGGAAATTTAGCCGTGGCTATACCTGGGATTTATTCTTTGGTTTGCTGATTACTGCTCTGGTTAGTGCCATTCCAACCTTGTTTATCTTAAATGGTGCCAGCAGTGGTAATGTTATCTTAAGTAATGCTGTATTAAGTATTTTAAGCAGTATTCTAAGTGCTTGGTCAGTGGTTCTGTTCTATAGAGCCTATGATTATGTGCAGTCTAATCCACGCTTTATTGACTAGCTAATCAGCAACATATGCAACACTATTTTTTGTGTTGCTATATTGTATTTCTATAGCATATTTATTGAGGCCTTTGGTTAAGCTTGAGCAGGGCTTGGCTGACGGCCTCGGTTACCTCACAACTAGCTAGTTTAGCGAAATCATAGTAAACGATAAGACTTTTAGCTTGGGCTACTGGCCGATCTAACTTTTCGCTAAATATAAGCTGCTCTAAGGCGATCTTTCTGGAACCTGTTTGTTTTATATTGGTAGCAATATGCAGGGTGTCAGGGTAGGTAACGGGGGCTAGATAATCGCAAGAGATATTAGCCAAAATGGGGCCTTTGCCTGTGCGCTTGGCATCACTGAGCATGCCCAATTCTGCAGATAAAGCTAAACGGGCATCCTCTAGATAACGAATATAGGCTACATTGTTGACATGCTGATAGGCATCCATTTCACCCCATTTAACCACAATGGGTGTACTATGGTTATAATCCTGTTGCAGCTGTTTAAGGTTGCTCATTTGTGTTTCCTATTTTAAATAATTTGTGCGGTTTATGACGATTTAATAAATTCGCCATTATTATCCTTTAGACACCACAAATTAGCAGTATCCCATGCTACAATTCTAGTCCCTGACTGCTTGGTTTTGTCTCAATTATTGCCTGGCAATAGAACTCTGATATTTTACTGGCCTGATTACACTATGAAATTGATCCTTGATTTTCTCCCTATTGTTATCTTTTTTGTTGTCTATAAGTTTACTGGCGACTTGGTCACGGCCACGGCGGTATTGATTCCTGCCACCATGATACAAATTGCCTATATCAAGTGGTCCACGGGTAAAGTTGAAAAAATGCATCTCGTCACCCTTATTATGGTGATATTTTTTGGTGGTCTAACCGTATTGTTAAAAGATGGTGTATTTATTAAATGGAAACCCACTGTAGTTAACTGGTTATTTGCTGTGGTATTTCTTGGTAGTCAGTTTATTGGTAAAAAAACTGTGGTTCAGCGCATTATGGAGTCAGGTGTCAAAATGCCAGAACACGCATGGCGTGGTTTGAACTTGGTTTGGGTTGGCTTTTTCACCGTTATGGGGCTGGTAAACTTATATGTCGCCTTTAACTTTAGTGAAGAGGTTTGGGTAGACTTTAAATTATTTGGCATGCTGGGTTTGACCATAGTATTTATCGTATTGCAGGGCTTCTATATGGTAAGGCATATGGAACATAAGCCCGACAGCAACAAAAATGAGGAAGAATAACCATGTTGTTTATGTTCTCTGCTCAAGATATACCCAATAGTTTGGCAAAAAGATTAGCTGCCCGCCCAGACCATTTAGCCCGTTTAGCTGAATTAGATAAGGCTGGCCGGCTTGTCTTAGCAGGGCCTCATCCTAATCACGAGGGTGAGGGTTTTACGGGTAGTTTGATTGTGGCTGAATTTGACGATATGCAGGCCGCTGAAGCATGGGCACAGGCTGATCCTTATCAGCTAACAGGTGTCTATGAAAGTGTGCTAATCAAACCCTTTAAGCAGGTATTTCCAGAGGCTTAGTCGGCAAGCGTTTTTTTGAGGAGTATTCGTAATGCGTATTTTGTCCCTAATATTGGCCATCTTGTTAAGTAGTCATGTTATTGCCAAAACCAAACAAGTAGAGTTGGTGACCACAGAGGGGGTTATTAAGCTAGAGTTATACTCGGATAAGGCACCCAAAACAGTGGCGAACTTCTTAACTTATGTATCTTCAGGCTATTATGCAAATACTCAGTTTCATCGGGTTATTGCGGGCTTTATGATTCAGGGCGGTGGCTTTGATTTGCAGGGTGATCGTAAAGCAACAGGTGCACCTATTGTTAATGAAGCCAATAATGGTTTAAG
>DNNY01000102.1:0-379 GCA_003497765.1 Oceanospirillaceae bacterium | reverse complement strand
ATGAAGCCAATAATGGTTTAAGCAATATGCGTGGCACCATTGCTATGGCCCGAACCAATGATCCTAACAGCGCTACTTCACAATTTTTTATCAATCATAATGATAATGTTTTTCTTGATGCTAACCCTAGTAATGCTGGCTATGCTGTGTTTGGCAAAGTTGTTGAAGGCATGGATGTGGTGGATAAAATTGCTGCCGTACCAACCACCACCAAAGGCTTTATGCGTGACTGGCCGGCAACCCCAGTGTTGATTTTGCAAGCTAAGCAATTGGATCAGTAGCACCGAGCTTAAATAGTGGCCAAAAAAATATTATTTAGTGATTCACAGGCATTACCTAATGCCGTAATTGATTGGCGCGCTGAAGGGCCTTTTGCTAG
>DNNY01000119.1 GCA_003497765.1 Oceanospirillaceae bacterium | reverse complement strand
AGGCGCCCATCTAATTAGCTTTATCGCACCAGCGCAAAACGAAGAGCAGCTAAAAACTATGGCCGCACGCAATATGACTGTTATGTCTATGGAGTCAGTGCCGCGCATATCCCGCTCCCAGTCCATGGATGCACTTAGCTCTATGGCCAATATTGCTGGCTATCGTGCCGTGGTCGAGTCTGCCCATCACTTTGGCCGCTTTTTTACTGGCCAGATTACCGCTGCCGGTAAGGTCCCACCAGCCAAAGTACTTGTTATTGGTGCTGGTGTTGCTGGGCTAGCAGCAATTGGTGCCGCTGGTAGTCTAGGTGCGATTGTCCGTGCCTTTGATACCCGTCCTGAGGTTAAAGAACAAATCAATTCCATGGGCGCTGAGTTTTTGGAAGTTGAAATAGAAGAAGAAAGTGGCTCTGGCGATGGTTACGCTAAAGTCATGAGCAAGGCCTTTATTGAAGCGGAAATGGCCCTCTTTGCTGAACAGGCAAAGGATGTCGATATTATTATTACAACGGCCATGATTCCTGGCAAACCAGCTCCCAAACTTATTTCTGCTGAAATGGTAGCCAGTATGGCTTCTGGCTCTGTTATTGTAGATTTGGCTGCGGCAGGCGGTGGTAATTGTGAGCTAACCCATGCTGGAGAAGTGATTACCACTGATAATGGGGTTACGGTGATTGGCTATACTGATATGCCTGCACGCCTTCCAGGGCAAGCATCGCAGTTATATGGTACCAATCTAGTTAACCTACTTAAACTGCTAACACCAGAGAAAGATGGCAACCTCAAAGTAGACTTTGAAGACCCCGTTCAACGTGGAGTCACCGTCACCAAAGAGGGTGAAGTTACTTGGCCTGCACCACCTATTCAAGTGGCGGCAGCACCTACCCCTAAGCTAGAGGAAGCAAGTGTCAGCGAGGCACCTACACAGGCGTCAATGCCCAAAGGATTAAAGTATGGATTAGGTGCAGCCGGTTTAGCTCTGGTAGCATGGATTGCTCTATATGCTCCAGCTGCTTTTTTGGGCCATTTTACAGTGTTTATTTTATCCTGCGTAATTGGCTACTACGTCGTATGGAATGTCTCTCATTCCCTGCATACGCCTCTAATGTCTATCACTAATGCTGTTTCGGGCATTATTGTTGTTGGGGCGCTATTGCAGGTTGGTGACGAATTAAATCTAGTGACTATTTTGGCACTGATTTCCGTGTTAATCGCAACCATTAACATTGCCGGTGGCTTCTTTGTCACTAAGCGTATGTTAAAGATGTTCCAGAAGTAGGAGACAAACAATGCAAGCAGGAATGGTTACAACGGCTTACATTATTGCCGCCGTACTTTTTATTCTGGCCTTAGCGGGTCTAAGCCAACAGGAATCAGCTAAACGCGGTATCTGGTATGGCATCGTGGGTATGGGTATTGCTTTGGCTGCTACCCTTCTAGGGCCTAAGATTATGAACCTCCGTACAGGTTTAAGCTATATATTAATCGCCATGTTAATTGGTGGCGCCATTGGTATCTACTTAGCCAAACGGGTCGAAATGACCGAAATGCCAGAACTCGTTGCTATGCTCCATAGCTTTGTTGGTCTGGCTGCGGTATTTGTCGGTATTAATAGCTATCTTGATCACCCAGCATTAGACCCAGTGATGCAAAATATTCATCTTGTGGAAGTGTTTTTGGGTGTGTTTATTGGTGCTGTTACCTTTACTGGCTCAATTGTGGCCTTTGGTAAACTGCGTGGACTAATGGCCTCCAAAGCCCTTAACTTGCCCCATCGACACAAACTTAATGCTATCGCTTTGCTAGTCAGTGCGGTCTTATTAGTACAGTTTGTTGCCCAAGGTGGCAATGATACTTATCTGCTTATTATGACGGTGATTGCCTTAGTTTTTGGTTGGCATTTAGTGGCCTCCATTGGTGGTGCCGATATGCCCGTCGTGGTGTCCATGCTGAACTCCTATTCAGGCTGGGCTGCGGCAGCAGCAGGCTTCTTATTAGAAAATAATCTACTTATCGTAACAGGTGCTTTGGTTGGTTCTTCGGGCGCTATCTTAAGTTATATTATGTGCCGTGCTATGAACCGCTCGTTTATTTCCGTTATTGCTGGTGGCTTTGGGAATGACCCTATCGCCAGTGATGACGAGGAAGAAGGTGAGGTGCAAACTACCACCGCAGAAGAAGTGGCCAGTATGCTTACTATGGCCAAACGCGTGGTGATTACTCCCGGATATGGCATGGCTGTAGCGCAAGCTCAATATCAGGTGCAAGATATAACCGCCAAACTGCGAGCGCAAGGTGTGGAAGTCCGGTTTGGCATTCACCCTGTCGCGGGACGCCTCCCTGGCCATATGAATGTACTACTAGCAGAAGCCAAAGTACCCTATGATATTGTCTTAGAAATGGACGAAATCAACGATGATTTTGCTGATACAGATGTGGTATTGGTGATTGGTGCCAATGATACAGTTAACCCAGCGGCGAAAAAGCCTGGTAGCCCCATAGCTGGCATGCCTGTACTCCATGTATGGGAAGCCAAACAAGTGGTGATGTTTAAGCGTGGTATGGCGTCAGGCTATGCCGGTGTACAAAACCCACTGTTCTTTATGGACAATACCAAAATGCTCTTTGGGGATGCTAAGGATATGACTGGCGAGATTGCCAAGCATATCTAATTTCTCAACGCATAAAAGGGGCAGCCTATGTCGGCTTGCCCCTTTTTTGTGGTTAAAAAAATTAGCTTAACTTGCGATGCATAGCTATGGGCATACGTTGGCGCACCTGCTTCACATAATCTAAATTAATCTCAGCAGTACAATAGCCATCACCTAATTGCATCTCCTGCAAAATGTCACCCCAAGGGTCAATAATCATAGAGTGACCATAGGTTTCCCGCTTCCCGTGCTGTCCGCCTTGGGCTGCTGCCAATATATAACATTGGGTTTCTATGGCTCTAGCCCTCAGCAAGGAATGCCAATGGGCTGCTCCTGTCGTGTTAGTAAAAGCAGCACCATTACTAATTACCTCGGCACCTTTAGCCACCAAAGCCATATGTAATTCAGCAAAACGTAGATCATAACAAGTTGTTAAACCCAGCTTGCCTATTGGGGTATCGACCACAACGACAGCATCGCCAGCTTCAAAATGATCCGACTCGCGATAACTGCCATGGGCATCTTTTACATCCACATCGAACAAATGTATTTTGTCATAGCGAGCTACTTCTTGACCCTTAGCATCATAAACAAAGCAAGCCGCTCTAACCCGATCTGGATTAATCACCTTATCGGTACAGGGAATAGTGCCACCCACCAACCATAAGCCAAGCTGTTTAGCTTGTTGAGCCAGCCACTGTCGTAAAGGACCTTGCTGATGAAGTTCTTGGCGACCAGCAGTCAGTAATTTTCGACTACCGAACACAGCAAAATTTTCAGGCAATAGGGCTAATAGAGCCCCCTGCTCTTTAGCTTTTAGCAGTTGTGTCTGGGCTTGTTCTAGATTAGCAGTAATATCATTACCACTTACCATTTGAATTACAGCCGCTTGGGGATTACTGGAGTTTGAACACATTGTTTAAACGTTCTTCTATGGACTTAGGCTGATTTTTGGCATCAAAAATCTGCCGTAAGCCCAAATCAGGTCTATCTAGATCACCTGTTACGCCATAACGTGCGGTAGTAAAGGTTGATAGCTCATCACCAACCAATTTATCCACCACATAGAGAACCCCGCTAACTTGGGGCAAACCCGCCAATAAGGCAGCAAAGGAAAGTTTATCGGTGACTGGTAGAGTTATATATAAATCGTTATCGACGGTCCGGGTATTAAAATCAATGGTGCCATCTAGCATTAACTCTAACGAAGTTGATTTAAAGGTCGCAGGTGTGACATTGCGGGCGATGCCATCAGTAATATTATAGTGAGCATAAATACTGTCAAACTGGTATTCATCATTGAATATATCCGTAAAGTCTAAGCGCAGCCGTTGTAGTAAACGCCCCATATCGAGGAGACCAAGTATTTTTAACCCACCCGCCAAGGATGGCGCTTCGGCAAACTCACCCTCTTTAACCCGCAGTTCAAAATCCCCCGTGGATTTCTCAATATCAAAGCCAAGGGGTGAGGCTAGCCAAGCAAGCTGGGCTTCTAACGCACCATAGCTACTATCAATGGTGGGGCTATAACCCCAGCCAGTTAACGTCTCGGCTACACCAGGGGTAAAGATGCGACCACTAAAACTAGTTTTATGTTGCTGGCCTTGTTTATCCCAAATCATATTGCCCAACAGCTGGCTATTATGAATATTCGCATCAATATCGTGCAAATATAAAATACCCTCTTTATTCCGCGCTTTTACGCGCCAATTGCCATAGGATTGCTGATTCTTGCTGATTTCTTTTACTTGCAGGTCCATATCAGGAATCAGCCCTGGATCAATGGTCGCCAACAAATCTACTTTCTCTTTGTCTTCCTCAGCTTCCTCAACTTCCTCATCAGGTTCTTCGGGTATTAATAAGCGAAAATGATCGACATTTACCTGCCAAGGGCTAGTATCACCCTTATTTACTATTTGCCCAGTAATTGCTTCAGATAGAAGAGCAAGAGTCCAGCCTTTATCTTCAGGAAGATATGAAATCTGCACATTATCAACCAGTAAATCTTGCCACTGTAATTGCTTGGCCAATAGGTCTATATTCTGCACCTTAGGGAATGCAAAGGTATCCGTATTGGTCTTGTCTGCCGGTAAAAAGTCTAACCAATAAGGTACATCAAGCAGATCAAGCTCCCCACTAATATTGATACCCCTAGTCGCTTTAGGGGCAGGTTTTCCAAGTCCTATACCCATAGTTGTTAGGTTGCCATTATCAATACCCAAAGCGACTTGATGCTGAGTATTACTGATATATATCCCCTGCTGTTCTTGTTGCCGTTGCCATAGCCAAATTAGCTTATCATTAGGGTCAATAACAGTTGGCCAGTTAACGTTATCTGGCGTTACTTGCAAGCTTCCCAAAGCAACCTGACATTGCGCAGAGGAAAACAAACAGGCTGGGATAAACACGTCAACTTGCCCGTGACGAGGTAACCATGGGCCAAAGTTGATATCGGCTAAAGATAACTTTTCAACAACATAGTCACTAGGCAAACTCCCTTGTATGTTTAACCAAGCATTAGGTTGTTGTTCGATACCATAGGTCTGCCAGACATCAACAGGAAGGGCATATTGCCAATTTTGGTGCTCTGGTCGATTGGTAAGATCTAATTCTAGGGAGTGACCGTCAACCAGACCTTGTGCTTGAAAGTTCTGCACCCCAAGATCCGTGACTCTGGCATTAAATACTACTTGCTCTAGAGACACTTGCTGTTGTTGCCAGAAGCCGGCCACTTGGTCACCGAAAATGCCTATATCGTATTGTGCCTGTCTACCCTTGGCATAAGGCCCGTAAGGTATCCCTACCCGCCCACTAAGCTGAACATCACCACTTGGGTTTAAATCCATAATCCAGCTGGGTATGGTCACCTGAGGCGGGAATGTTTTAGCCACCTTTTGCAATAATTGACCATCACCTTGCAAAGCCCCTTTAATAGCGATCATAGCTTGGCGTTTGTCTTGGGTGGCCAATATTGGCACCTCAATTTGCCAATCACGTAAGGGCAAACCTGCCTCACCAGATCCTAGTAGCTGACCCTGTTTAAGGTGGATACCTACATGTTGGTGATTGCTGGAAAAATCCACACTCACTGCATTAACAGCAGGCCAATCTTTGGCATAGTTTACCTTTGGTAGCTGCGCCTGCCCCCATACCGGGACACTAAAGGAGTATGGACCAAGGGCTTTGGCTTGTTTGCCTACAGCACCATTGTAGGTAATACCCCCTTGTTTAATGCGCCCCGCTTGAGCTGCTTTAGCAATATAGTCACCTAAGGCCGTGCCCATGGTCATATCTGGTAACAAAGCGGGTAAAGCTACTACGTCCATATCTTGCATGCCCAAACGCATTTGGAAAAGTGCTTGATGCGTTTTCCCTCGGCGCGGGAAATGCCCATCCATAATGAGGTTAAAAAGCCCTTCATCTTGTTTTAGTTGTAGCAAGCTTGTATCCAAATAGCTGTATTCTGAATCCAAACGCCAGGCAACTTCTCCCTGCATGCCGTCAAACGGCCAAGGGCGACTGGTGAGTTTAGGCACATGGATGGTCAAACTATCCTGATCATCAACAGTCACTTTACCACCTTTGGCATTGAACGCTATAAGTCCATCGGCACCATCCACTGCTGGTATACCCCGCCAAGCTGACACAGAAGCATCCTGCATAGTGCCATTAAATAAAAACGCTTTGGGTTGCGAGGATTGCCAGTAAAAACGAGGTTGGTGCACCAAACCTTGGGGGCGAAGTTGTAAAATAGGCATAGTTACTTTGCTTGGTAGATGGGGCATTTGCTCTACCACTTTCGCAATGGGGTCGAGGCGCATGCTACTAGTTGCTAGCTGCCAATCATCACCATTGCTGACTAATGCTAAATCATTTACGGGCAGGTTTTGCTGCGCTATGGCGCCATCCAAATTAGCCATCTGTATTTGCAGCAAATCGGACTGATGTGTGATATCTAAATCACCTTGTAAACGTAAAGGTAAGTCTTGATAAACGCTTTGTAACTGCAGGCCACGTATATGGATATGCCTCAGTTTTTCTTGTTCTAAGCGCAGCCAGGCTTGGGCAGATACTTGCCCTGCTGCCAAAGGTAATTGTTCA
>DNNY01000203.1 GCA_003497765.1 Oceanospirillaceae bacterium | reverse complement strand
TCCCTGAACCTGAAGAATATGGGATTGGTAGTTTTAGTTATGAAGCTCGCCGGCCTTTTCATCCTGAGAAGTTTTATCAGCTACTCCATAGCACCGATCGCTTTGGCAAACTGATTCGTTCAAAGGGCTATTTTTGGCTGGCAACGCGCCCTGAATTCGCTGGCCAATGGAGCCAAGCCGGCGGTATTGCGCGCTATGGTTTTGCTGGTATGTTTTGGAAAGCGACACCGAAAAACCACTGGCCTACAGATAAAGAATATTTGGAATCGATCGAGAAACAGTGGGTGGAACCTTTTGGCGATATGCGCCAAGAGCTGGTGTTTATTGGTCAAAGCTTAGATAAAGCTGCCATGATTGAGGCTCTCGATCAGTGCCTATTAACGGATGCCGAGCTATTGCAAGGCAAAGCCTATTGGGCAACACTTAAGGATCCATTCCCTATCTGGGAAGAAGCGTAAGTAGTTCAATAAATGGCCTGATATTATGAAAGATATAAAAAATATTTTCCGTAATCTTGAAAAAAAGCTTCGGCAATCAAGTTGGTTTGAGGATGACTGGGAAATCTATAACCGCGGTGCTTATCTGCAACTATACAAATCAAGTTGGCATAATCAGCAGCAAGGTGGCATCCATTTTGAGACCTTTATTGAAGGGCCACAGATCAAACAAAAAGCCTTCCCTGTGTGTATGCACGCAGAGGAAGATTGCCCGGCCCAAGCTGAATTTATCGAACAGTTTCTGGCTTTAGAAGCAAAGCGAATCAATAGTTGGAAAGGCTACAAAACTATTGGCTCTGGCTACCATATTTGTCAACGCACCCTGCCACTAAATTTTAAAAATCTAGAAGATCGGCTATTTGAAGAACTTAATCGCCTGCGCCAGTTAGAAGCCAGTGTTGAGCAAGTTCTGCAAAGGCTGTAGCTAGTGTGATTTAGACCAAGGCCAAATAGTGAAACGTAAACCTAGCCCTTGTATCAATATATGTGATTATTCAGGACCAAAAGGATGGTGCTTAGGCTGCGGACGTACACGCATAGAAAGCAAAAATTGGTCATCAATCAAGCCCTATGACAAAAATTTCTTGTTAAAGGAGCTTGATAAAAGGATGCGTAAAATAACAGCCACAACTACTGGCTAATGGTGGTTTCTTAAGGCCTAACGCATTTTTTTACAACCTATGTAGCTCTGGGCTTTTGATCCTTAGTTAGGACCAGGAGTACTTATTAAAGCGCGTACTTTATGCCACCAACGACCATCAATAATCACCAAGCCTAAGCTGATAATAATGGCTCCCAAGATTTGTACTTGGGTAAGTTGATCCCCCATAACTATCCAGCCCAATAGACAGGCAGATATGGGGATTAAAAGGGTCACTAAGCTGGCATTACTGGGCCCAGATTTATTTAAAATATCAAAAAATAGCACATAAGCAAAAGCCGTTGAGATAACCGCCAAACCCACTAAAGCCGCGATTATTGACAAAGGTGGTGTTTGTTCTGGTAAGGGTATTTGCCATATTGAAACCAGTATTAACATTACCACTGTAGAACAGAGTAATTGACTGGTAGAGGCAGTAACAGGTGCTTGATTAGCTAAAAATAACTTGGCCCAGAGGCCAGAAAAGGCATAACTTAGGGCGGCCGTTAAGCTTAACAATAAGCCCACATTTAGGCTGTCAGAGAAGGATAGATTTTGGCTAAATAGTAGCGCCGTGCCAGCAATGCCAACTAACGCTCCAAGCACCCGATTAGCAGACAGGCGTTCAACACCGAAACTGGCAAGGACAACAAAAGTAAATACTGGGGTCATAGAGTTGACGATCGATGCCAAACTAACGGATATATAGGTTTGGGCATAGAAAATAGCACTAAAGGGAATCACATTATTAAGCAGTCCCATACCTATATATTTCAGCCACATAGATGGTTTATTTGACAAAGACAATTTAAGACTGTGGAGTACCAATAGCATGACGATAGCAGCTAACCCGACGCGGACAGTCACCACCCATAGTGGATGTACATATTCAACGGCCATGCCGGCAAACAAAAAAGAGCCACCCCAGACTAGAGATAGAAGTAATAACTTAGCAAACTGCTCACTAGTCATAAGGCTGTATACCTTTTTAATAAAGCGAAAGCTGTATTTATTATTTTTTGGCTTACAAGTAGATTAACAACACCCGTTTGCCACTATTGAGCACTGACTATAACTATGTTGTGCACGAGTGTATATGTGATTTTTGTTTATTGGCAAAATTGTGCATGTTATGACCCATAAAAAGGGCAATTTAAAGTCATTTTTCGTGCCCTAAGCTAGTTGAGATTAAATTAGCTCTTCCCATGAAAATTGTTATGTTATAACATATTTGAAATTTACCTTAGACTACCTAATATCAAACCAAGCTCTAAGCAATTACTTCTATTCCAACCCCAAGGCATTGCCATTATTGGTCATCTAAGCCGAAATAAAATTCTTTCTGCAGAGCTGAACAATAAACACACCTGAATGGCACCACTTAACAACAGACCATAGCATTATGAAGCGCACTTTTTTTACCGCCTTGGAACAACATAGCAGTCAGGAACCGTTAGCCTTATCTAGCGTCATTAATGAATTGGCTTTTAATGAGCAAGGTCTGATTCCCGTTATTACCCAAGATGCCAACAGCAACGAAATATTGATGTTTGCCTGGATGAATCTCGATGCCCTTAAACAGACCATAGCCACCAAACGAGTTACCTATTGGTCACGCAGCCGACAACAATTATGGGTAAAAGGTGACACCAGTGGCCATACCCAAAAATTGCTTACTATGTCATTTGACTGTGATGGCGATGTCATCCTTTGTCAGGTGGAACAACAAGGCGCAGCTTGTCACACTGGCAGAACTTCCTGCTTTTACTTAAACGTCGATATCGAGCAAGACGCAGTGATTGTGCAAGGCCACAACATTTAATTATGCCCAAGGCATATGCTAAACCAGAAATTTAGGAGTCATGAGTGTTAATAAAACCTCTTCCGGATGTTACTTCCGATAAACACGCTGAAACAGCAGCCACTTTGCAGTGGGTAGGTATGGAAGATATCGCTGTCCCCGTTGCCATACCAAGCAAGGGCAATAAACCCTATTCTACTTCTGCCAAGGCAGGCGTATATGTCAACCTTGCTGACCCCAAAGCCAAGGGTATCCATATGTCTCGCTTGCATCTAATGCTAAATAATTTAGCAGAGCTAGAGTGCAATAAGGCGAATATTGATCAATTGTTAGATAACATGGTGGCTAGCCAAGGCGCTATCAGCCAGCAAGCAAAGATCAAACTGGCATTTGACCTAATGTTAAATAAGCCAGCTTTACTCAGTGACGAGAGTGGTTTTCAGTCATACCCGATTATCATTCATGCTGAGAAAAATAATCAAGGCTATAGCTATGAGCTGGAAGTCACTGTGGCTTATTCAAGTACCTGCCCTTGCTCTGCTTCTTTAGCCCAACAACTTTATGCCAAGGCCGTCCATAAGAGCTTCCCAGGTGACACCATTGATAAAGCTGAGCTAATGGATTGGATTCAATCCCAAGCTG
>DNNY01000062.1 GCA_003497765.1 Oceanospirillaceae bacterium | reverse complement strand
TCTGATGAATACGGATATTATTACCGTCCGGCCTGATATAACCATCGACACTGTCCTGCGCTATTTGCGGCGCCATGAAGAAATGCCGGATACCACGGATAATATCTTTGTGGTGACTCGTAAAGATCGCTATATCGGTTTATTACCTATTACTCGTATGCTGGTTAGTGATCCTAATATCGAAGTTAGAGATATTATGGATACCGAAGTAGAGGCCATCGAAGCTGATCTTGATGATTCTGAGGTTGCCAACCTATTTGAACGTCACGACTGGGTATCTGCTCCTGTTATCAATAAACAAGGACGCATTCTTGGGCGTATTACCATTGATGACGTGGTGGATGTTATTCGTGAGGATGCTGACCATTCATTAATGCGCATGGCAGGTCTGGACGAAGATGAAGATACCTTTGCCCCAGTGTTTAAAACCTCAAGGCGACGTGCCGTTTGGTTAGGCATAAACCTACTTACGGCATTGCTAGCTTCGTTTATGATTGGCTTGTTCCAAGACACCATCGAACAAGTTGTGGCCCTAGCGATTCTTATGCCTATTGTAGCCAGTATGGGTGGTATAGCCGGTAGTCAGGCTCTGACTTTGGTGATTCGTGGACAAGCCTTGGGACATGTGGAACGCAGTAATATTGCCTACCTACTTAATCGTGAAGTTATTGTTGGCGCCATAAATGGCACCCTTTGGGCTTTAGTCGTTGCCAGTATTGCCAGTTGGTGGTTTGCTGATATGACCATCGGCTTTATTATCGCCATTGCTATGATTATTAATCTTGTGATCGCTGCCATTAGTGGCACCTCTCTGCCGGTAATCCTAAAAGCGATACATATCGATCCTGCTTTAGCGGGTGGTGTTATACTAACCACTATTACTGATGTTGTTGGGTTTTGTGCCTTCTTAGGCCTAGCCACCCTCTTCTATGCCTAACTATTAAGGAATACTATATGGGACGCGCTAAAGCACGTCTGGCTGAAGCTGAACTGGACGCCTTGCGGACACAACAAGAGCCTGAGCAAGAGTTAAGCCGCACACAAATCAAACAAGCTATGGAAGAGCTACAAAAATTGGGTGGTCGCCTACTTGAACTTAAGCCTAATGAACTTAACAAAGTACCCATGAGCGATACCTTAGCTGCGGCTATCGAAGAGTCCTATCGCATAAAACAAAATGAGGCTAAGCGGCGCCACTTGCAATATATTGGCAAAGTTATGCGCGAAGAAGATGCTGATGGTATTCGCCAAGCCCTAGCATTATTAGACTCTAGTACGAAAGAACATCAACTCGCTTTTCATCAATTAGAGCGCTGGCGTGATGGCCTATTAAATAATGATCAGGCGACCATGCAAGATCTAGTGAGCAAGTTTCCACAACTAGACCGTCAACAATTAAACAATCTTATTCGCCTGGCACAAAAAGAATCGCGTCAGGGTAAAGCGCCCACCGCTGCTAGGAAATTATTTAAATACTTACGTGAGTTAAGTGAGCTCTAAAACACGCACTAATGGCCAATTAGATAAACAGCTCTAGCCAAACCTATACATTTTATTTGGTCTCGAGCATGTGTCTTAAGTCAACCAAGGTAGATGGCAGCTCACTGTTTGGATATTTTGCTTGGGCCTGTTCTAGCAAGCGTTTGCGCAGTGGATTACGTTCTACTAAGTGTAAATAATATAAGGCTGTTTGCGCCTCTTCAAAAGGCAATTCCTGCTGTTCAGCCCATTGATCAATTAACTTAAACAGCTCACTTGCACTAGGCTCAGGCAATCCCCTAGCAGCAGGAATAGGTAATTGTTCACCTGCTAGAACACGTTCACATAAAGCTCTATAGAGCGTTCGAAAGTGCGGCCAAATTTGTTGTTGGGTTGCCGTACGTAATTCAAACCAACCAGCTTGTTTCCCCGCGTGGTAAACCGCCGCATGAGACCATGCATGCTGGGTTGGCTCACTGGCATAGCGACAGGCCTCGGTGTAGGCTTCTTCGGCGGTGGGCAAACCAAAGCTCTGTTGGCATTTTTCTAGTAACTGTAAAAATTCAGCAATGCTCGGCACCCAGCTATAGGTCTGCTTGGCTAATTCTAAGGCCGCTACGAGGACATCTTCATCAAAGCCACCAATGCTGGTGGACCATTCACGCTTAGCGATAACTAATTCTTTCGGTGAATTAAATGCGCTTTTAAACTTATGGCCATAAATCACCATAAAGCGGGCGAAGAGCATATTGACCATACTCTTGGTGTATTCACTGACCTCCGGCGATGCTTTAGGGGCAGCCTTACCAGTCGGTATTGCCGAGGTCGAGGACGGCATCAGTGAGTTGCTGACGCTGTTCGCGAGCATGGTATCGAGCTTCTTCATTTTGCGTGTAATTTCTTGTTTGTCCCTGCTGTTGTGCACGAGCGGCAGCAGTTTGTTGTTGAATATGTTCTTTTTTGACCCATTTCAGGAATTTTTGATCCCAGCCGCCAGGGCTTTCACGACGATCCTTATCCATGTAGTAAACCACAAACTCATCCCGTAAACCCATAGCGAACTCTTCACTGACCTGCATATTGTTGGTCAACATACGTAAAATATTAGTCGATGGCTGCCACTCAGTATGCATACTTGTTAGCATAGCTTGTTGGGCTTCTTTAGCGGCAAAGATACGTGATAGTTCATCATCGCGACCACGCTGTGTCTTTATGCTCAGGGGGACGTCAGGCTGCTGCATACTTGCTGAGGCAGTAGATACTATAGACACAGGCTGAGCCCTAGTAGCAACTGATGCTTTAGGCAGCACCTCATGCTCCATGGCAGCACCAAGATAAAGGTCAATGGTTAACAGATTGTC
>DNNY01000088.1 GCA_003497765.1 Oceanospirillaceae bacterium | reverse complement strand
CGGGAGTAGGGAAACATAGTCTTTACCTTCAATCCCCCGCGGGCCGCCCTGCCCCTGTTGCCAAAGCGTTCTTCCAGCCTTACCGCCAGCCAGAGGCTCTGGGCGGTGGGTTCACTAATCTGCCTGAAGCGATCCAGTGCCAGCTTGCAGAGCGGGTAATCCTGCTGCTGGAAATAGAGTTCAGCAGCCTCTATATAGGGCGGTGCAAATCCCGATGAAAGCTGTGTGGCTCTCTCAAAGGATTGCAGTGCCAACTGGCTGTCACCCATCTTGTTCTGGGTCAGGCCCAGTATATAAAACGCCTGGGCGCGCCGGTCGTACTCAAGGTCTTCACTGACCCGCTCTATCTGTTTCCTGGCCTCTTCTATGCGCCCCTGATTGTATAGGAAGGCGGCAAAATTATAGCGAGCCAGGGTGTAATTTATATCTCTTGCCAGCGCTTTTTTGTAGTGTGCTTCGGCCAGCGTAAATTCCCGTTCGCTCTGGTATAACAGGGCGTAAGCATTATCCAGCTGCGCCGACCGCGATCTGTATTTTGCGGCTTTCTTCAGGTGGACCCGCGCCAGTTCGCGACTCTCCGACCCTATATATTTCAGTGCCAGCCTGATATGCCGCTGGCTTGCAGCATCCGGGTTTTCCGAGTTGGCACTCTTTGGGCCATCGGACACACAGCCTGAGACAGCCAGTACTGTGAGCAAAAAACCCAGTTTTACAACATTTCCTATGCGTCTGTTCATCTTCCCTCTCCCTGTCACCACTATTAATTATAATTAATAGAAGGCATTTCCCCGCCAGTCTCTACTGGCCAACTATCTTGACTATCTGTTCCGACACCTGCCCCGACACCTGCTCCTCATCAAGACGTTTCTTGTAGCGCTGCTGGCGCTTGGTGCGGTCGTTTACTTCTCCGGCCAGCTGACCACAGGCAGCAGCGATATCATCACCGCGGGTGGTACGAACAGTTACAGTGTACCCGTCATTATGCAGAATGTCCCTAAACCGCCCCAGGGCGACTTTGGTGACCTTTTTATAGCCGGATCCGGGGAACGGGTTAAACGGAATCAGGTTGATCTTGCAGGGCAGGTCACGCAGCAGGGTCGATAACTCCCGGGCGTGTTCATCGCGATCATTAACCTTGTCTATCAGTGTATATTCCACCGTGATTTTGCGACGGTTGTCGGGCATTTTGTCCAGGTAGCGCCGTGCGCTGTCGACAAAACTCTGCAGCGGGTACTTGCGGTTGATCGGCACCAGCTCATTGCGCAGCTCGTCGTTGGGCGCATGCAGCGAGATCGCCAGGGAGACATCGCTGACATCACCGAGGCGATCGACTTCGGGGACCATTCCCGCGGTGCTCAGAGTTACCCGGCGCTTGGAGAGGCCATAGCCATTGTCGTCGAGCATAATATTCATGGCATCCACTACATTGTCGAAATTCATGAGTGGTTCGCCCATACCCATCATCACCACATTGGTTACACGACGAGGCGATTTAGTGCCGAATTGATCAAATGATTGGGCTGCAATCCACAGCTGTCCAATTATTTCTGCAGTACTTAGATCGCGATTAAATCCCTGCTTACCAGTAGCGCAAAAACTACAGTCGAGAGCACAGCCAATTTGTGATGATACACAGAGCGTTCCTCGATCCTTCTCAGGGATATAAACCATTTCAATACAACTTCCCCCTTCGACCTTAATCAGCCACTTGCGGGTGCCATCACTGGAATCTTGGCAGCTAACCACCTCAGGCAAGCAGATTTCTGCAGACTTATGGAGCTTTTCACGCAGTGATTTCGACAAATTAGTCATCTTATCGAAGTCACGTTCGCCCATCTGATGAATCCACTTCACCATTTGCGTGGCACGAAAACGCTTCTCTCCCAACTGTTCGAAGAAATCGCCTAGCTTGGAAACAGAAAGCCCCAACAGGTTGGTTTTAACCGGCTGGGGCGTATACTGCTCTGCTGTATTTAATGCACTATCAGGCATTAGTTTTCTCGCATTAATTAACGAGCACAGATCTCGTTATCATCGAAGAAGTAAGCAACTTCGCGCGGCGCTGATGTTTCAGAATCTGAACCATGAGCCGCATTAGCATCAATCGAAGTCGCAAAGTCAGCACGGATTGTGCCAGCCGCTGCTTCCTGTGGATTAGTCGCTCCCATTAGGTCGCGGTTCTTTGAGATGGCGCCTTCACCCTCTAAAACCTGAACTGAAACAGGACCAGAGGTCATAAAAGCAACCAAATCTTTAAAGAATGGACGTTCGCTGTGCTCGGCATAAAAACCTTCAGCTTGCTCTTGAGAAAGCTGTTGCATTTTAAGCGCAACAACCTGTAGGCCAGCAGCTTCAAAACGGCTAAGAATTTGACCCACTGCATTTTTAGCAACAGCATCAGGTTTGATAATAGAAAGAGTACGTTCAACGGCCATAAATTTTCTCCAAATCGGGCTTAAAATTGGTATACATTGGTATAAATAAGTGCCTTTCGGCTAGGGTGCGGATTTTACCTATTGCGGTTGCGGGTAACAATGCTTTTATGCAGCAAAGTCAAAATCATAGCTTTTAATGGTACAAATTAATCCAACTCTTCAATCCAAGCCATTTGAATGGCCTCTAGAATTTTTTCACCACAGCGATCAGGATCATCGGAAAAATCTTCGATACTGAGCACCAAATTACGCAGATCCACAAAATTAATATATTGTGGGTCTATATCTGAGTGATTATCTGCCAGCTCAATCGCAATATCATTTATATCTGTCCACTTAATCATAACGACCCCTATTAATGTCTTTCAGACACCATATTGATTGTGTACTTGGGAATTTCTACGACCAGATCTTGGTCCTCGACAATGACCTGACAACTGAGTCGTGAATCTGGATCTACGCCCCATGCTTTATCCAGATAATCCTCTTCAAGTTCATCCGCTTCTGGCAGAGAATCAAATCCCTCGCGGACGTGAATATGACAAGTTGTACAGGCACAAGACTTCTCACAGGCATGTTCAAGCTCTATACCATTAGCCAGCGCCACATCTAAGATAGTCTCACCAGCTTGCGCTTCGGCTACAATACCATCCGGACATAACTCCTCATGGGGTAAAAATATAATTTGTGGCATATTAATCTCTCTGTTAAATATTATCGACGGCTTTGCCAGCTAAAGCACGTTTAATGGAATCATCCATACGACGCCCAGCAAATGTATCTGTGGCTTTAGCCAAGATATCGATTTGTTTTGCTATGGCATGATGATCATCACCATTGCGTGCCACAATCAAGGTTTCCATTTGTTTAATAATGGCTTGCCGTTCATTCTCATTCAGCAAACGCTCACCATCAGCTTCCATGGCTATAGTTATCGACGCTAACAAGCGGTCTGCTTCGACCTGTTGCTCACGCAAACTGCGCGCCCCACGATCAGCATCGACATTGCTCCAAGAGGCTTTGATCATATCGGCTATCTCATTTTCAGATAGGCCATAAGATGGCTTTACCTGCACCGTCGTCGCAACCCCTGAAGTAAGCTCTCGAGCACCGACTTCCAACAGACCATCGGCATCAACCTGAAAGGTGACGCGTACTTTAGCAGCACCAGCAGCCATAGGGGGAATGCCGCGCAATTCAAAGCGCGCCAACGAGCGACAGTCTTGAACCAGGTCGCGCTCGCCTTGCAGGACATGAATAGCCATAGCGACTTGCCCGTCCTGGTAGGTAGTAAATTCTTGGGCTCGAGCCACTGGAATTGGTGTATTACGATCAATGACTTTTTCCACTAGGCCTCCCATGGTTTCCAAACCGAGGGATAAGGGTAAAACATCCAGTAATAGCATCTCATCACCAGTTTGATTACCCACCAGTACATCAGCCTGTCGCGCAGCACCCAAAGCAACCACGCGATCGGGGTCAATACTGGTTAATGGTGGCCTACCAAACAATGCAGCGACTTTTTCTTGTACCCGTATGACACGGGTAGAACCACCTACCATAACTACCTGATTAATATCGTCGATAGTCATACCCGCATCACGCAGGGCTTTTTTAGTGGCGCGCAGGGTTTTAGCAATGACTGGATCAAGCAAACTATTTAACTGTTCGCGAGTCAATTCAATATCTGCCGGGCAACTTGTCTCGGGCCAGTCAGCAAAAGTAATAGTCGTGACTGCGGTATCACTTAATTGCTCTTTTGCTTGGCGAGCCTGACGCAAAAGAAAACGCTGCTGAGCTAATTCCAGATTCTGGATATTGCGCTGATCACAAACCCAATTAGCAATCGCATGATCAAAGTCATCACCACCAAGGGCGGAATCACCACCTGTGGAAAGCACCTCAAAAACACCCTTTTGCATACGCAAAATAGAGATATCAAAAGTACCACCACCTAAGTCAAAAACAGCGATAGTGCTTTCTTGCTCATTATCTAAACCATAGGCTACAGCTGCCGCAGTGGGCTCATTAAGTAAACGTAGAACTTGAATACCCGACAAGGTCGCTGCATCTTTTGTGGCTTGACGTTGGGCATCATCAAAATAGGCAGGCACGGTAATCACGGCACCCACTAGATCGCCACCCAAGCTAGCCTCACCGCGCTGCGCTAGGACACGCAGGATATCAGCAGAGACTTGCACTGGGCTTTTTAAACCAGCAGCCGTTCGCAACATAGGCATGCCACTTTCACAGGCCTCAAAAATATATGGCATCTGCTCGCCTAAGCGAGTGACATCTTGTAATCCACGCCCCATTAAACGCTTAACCGACATAATGGTGTTGGCGGCATCATCAACGAGGTGCTGTAATGCCTTTGTACCCACTTGGGGTAACTCATCAGCCCGATAGCGCACAACTGACGGCAATAGATGGGTACCTTTGGAGTCGGCTAAGGTTTCTGCACGCCCACTACGAACCGTGGCCACCAGCGAATGGGTAGTACCTAAATCAATACCCACAGCCAATTTACGCTGATGGGGCTTGGCACTTTGGCCAGGTTCAGCAATTTGTAGAAGAGCCATATTTGCTTCTCTTAGTCCAACAATCGACCTTCAAGGTCATTGCATTCCTGTTGTAATTTTTCGATAAACTGCAGTTTCCGCACTACCACCTCGGCTGCTGGCAATTGGCTAGCTTCATAAGCCGCAGCAAAGTCTGTCTGCAACTGTTTATGCATAGCCAACAATTCATCTGCTAGCTGCTCGATTTCGGCCTCAACATCAGCTGCGGCGGGCAGCTCTTCCATGCGCTCACGCAACTGCATTTGTTGCAGCAAAAAATCCATCGGCATTGAGGTATTGGTCGGCGCCAAAGGCTCCATACCTTGAAGTTCAAGAAGATAGATAGCACGCTTTAATGGCGATCTTAGTACACCATAGGCTTGATTGAGATAGGAGGCCGTTTGCACTGCCTGACGTTGCTCGGCTTCGCCACTAGCAGCAAATCGATCTGGGTGATGAGCTTGCTGTAACTGACGGTGGCTATCGGCTAAGGCAGCCAAATCTATTTGGTAACCGCAAGGCAAGCCGAGGTTACTGAAGTAATCTTTCGTTAAATCCACTTGCCGTGTTTCCTGCAAAGTTCAGAGAAGCTTAATAAAGTCGCAGATCGATTAGATCCAGCAGTATTAAATGTATCAGTGAGCTGCATTGAGAGCCGATGCAGCATACTGCTTAGACATTAAAGCTCTCGCCACAACCACACTCGTTTTTGACATTGGGATTGTTAAACTGAAAACCTTCATTTAAGCCTTCCTTAACATAATCCAGCTCTGTGCCGTTTAGATACACCATGCTTTTAGGATCAATAACGACCTTAATGCCATGGGATTCAAACACCTCATCGTGCTCAGCAATAGCGTCCACAAACTCCAGCACATAGGCCATGCCAGAACAACCTGTAGTGCGCACACCTAAACGCACACCTAGCCCATGACCACGATTAGCTAAATAATTACTAACGTGATCTGCCGCTGCCTGAGACATGGTAATAGCCATGATTAACTCCTGTTACTGCTTGCTCTTGTAATTGTCGATAGCTGCTTTAATCGCATCTTCGGCTAATACTGAACAGTGTATTTTGACTGGGGGTAAAGCCAGCTCTTCCGAGATAGACGAGTTACGAATTTCACCAGCCTCTTCTAAGGTCATGCCTTTCATCCACTCAGTCACTAAAGAGCTGGAAGCAATGGCAGAACCACAGCCATAAGTTTTAAACTTGGCGTCTTCAATAATTCCTTCTTCACTTACTCTAATCTGCAAGCGCATCACGTCACCACATGCAGGGGCACCTACCATGCCAGTGCCAACTTGTGCATCAGCTTCATCCATCTTACCCACGTTGCGGGGGTTTTCGTAATGATCAATAACCTGTTCGCTATATGCCATGATCCATATCTCCTCAATTCCTACTAAATATTGCCTTGTGTTAGTGGGCTGCCCACTGCACGCTATTTAAATCAACACCATCTTTGTACATATCCCATAATGGCGACAACTCACGCAGTTTGGTTACGGCTTTGCGCACCTGAGCAATGGCTTGGTCCACATCTGCGGTGGTAGTAAAGCGCCCAATACTAAAACGAATAGAACTATGTGCCAGCTCATCATTCATACCCAGCGCTCGCAGCACATAAGATGGCTCGAGGCTGGCAGAAGTACAGGCCGAGCCTGAAGAAACCGCCAATTCGCGCAGTGACATAAGCAGAGATTCACCTTCTACATAGTTAAAACTAATATTGGCATTGCCAGCTACACGCTGATCAATAGATCCATTTAGGTACACCTCTTCCATATCACTTACACCGTTCCATAGACGCTGACGTAAAGCTAGAATACGCTCGTTTTCTTCTGCCATTTCTTCCTTAGCAATCGCAAAAGCCGCACCCATGCCCACAATCTGGTGAGTTGGCAAAGTACCTGAACGCATCCCACGCTCGTGACCACCACCGTGCATTTGCGCTTCCAGACGAACACGTGGCTTACGACGCACATATAAAGCACCAATCCCTTTAGGGCCGTATACTTTATGGGCCGAGAAAGACATTAAGTCTACTTTCATGGCTTCTAAGTCGATCGCAATTTTGCCTGGACTTTGTGCTGCATCAACGTGGAAAAATACTTTCGCTGCGCGGGTAACTTCACCAATGGCAGCGAGATCCGTTACCACACCAATTTCATTGTTTACATGCATCAAAGACACCAAAATTGTATCTTCACGCATTGCATCTTGAACCATTGCTGGGGAAATCAGACCATCAGCATCAGGATCAAGATAAGTAACTTCAAAGCCTTCACGCTCTAACTGGCGTGCAGTATCTAACACAGCTTTGTGCTCAATCTTTGAGGTGATAATGTGCTTACCCTTTTTATGATAAAAGTGGGCAATGCCCTTAATGGCTAAATTATTTGATTCAGTCGCTCCTGAGGTCCACACAATTTCACGTGGATCCGCATTCACTAGATCAGCTACTTGGCGACGAGCAGTCTCTACCGCTTCCTCAGCTTGCCAACCATATAAATGGGAGCGTGAGGCCGGGTTGCCAAAGTTACCTTCTTGTGTCAAACAATCGCACATTAACTTCGCTACACGGGGATCGACTGGCGTAGTTGAAGAATAGTCTAAATACAGAGGCAGTTTCATTATCCATCTCTCCACTATCTATTAGCAGATAGCTTTATATTGTAAAAAATTAATTTCTCTTATGAGACAAAATGCAAAGGGGTCGAAACAGTTACTTTTTGTAACTGCTTCCGCGCCACATTTTGCACATCTCTTCTGGCCATAAGATCAGCCAGGGTTATATTGGTAAGAAAGCCATGAATTTGCTTACTTAAATCAGTCCACAAGTGGTGCGTCAAACAAATTTCACCAGCTTGGCAGCCGTGGCTTCCTTGGCAGCCTGTGGCATCAACTGACTCATTAACAGCATCAATAACGGCAGCAACATGAATATCATCGCATTCGCGGCTTAAGCGGTAACCGCCGCCTGGGCCACGCACACTATCAACTAAACCCTGGCGCCGTAACTTGGCAAACAGTTGCTCCAAATAAGATAGTGAAATATCTTGGCGCTCAGAAATATCAGCCAAACTAATAGGTTGATCACTAGCGTTGAGTGCCAAATCTAGCATGGCAGTAACGGCATAACGTCCTTTAGTAGTAAGTTTCATTTTAGTAGCCAACCATAGACAAATTATTCTTGGCTTACTTATAACGACTGCTGATAAGCTAGCAAGCAAACCTGATAGTGGGGCAATTTTACTAAAAACCTAGTATTTTAGTCAAGTATTATTGAAGCCCAGCCAAGGCACTAAGCTGACTAATGTTTCACTCTTCTAAGTAGCCTTAGAATCAGCTTCAGAGGGCTCATTAAGACTTTCTATAGCAGCACTAAAGTCTTCGTCTTTTAGTTCTGGCAAGTCTACATCCTCGTAGGAAGCATCCATTTCCCTTAGCTTTTGGGTGACGCACTCTAGTTTACGATCAACGGCATGCATATGATCCAACATCACACCCATTGATTTGGCTACTGGGTCTGGCATATCTGGACTTAAGCCATAAGCACCAAACTTTTCTGCCATATCTTTTTTGACCTGCACATTGGCCCTGTCCTGCTGGGTGATAATACGACCTGGAATACCCACCACTGTTGCTTCAGCTGGCACTTCTTTGGTTACCACGGCATTAGAGCCAATTTTTGCCCCTTTACCGACCTCAAAAGAGCCTAAAATCTTGGCTCCAGCACCGACGACAACACCATCATTTAGGGTGGGATGGCGCTTACCTTTATTCCAACTGGTGCCCCCTAAGGTTACCCCTTGATAGAGAGTGACATCATCACCAATAATCGCGGTTTCACCAATCACCACTCCCATTCCATGGTCGATAAAAAAGCGATTGCCAATTTGAGCACCTGGATGGATCTCTATGCCAGTAAACCAACGTGCGATGGTTGATAAGAAACGCGCCAACCATTTTAGCCTGTGCCCCCAAAACCAATGGGAAATGCGATGTAAAAGAAGCGCATGCAGACCAGGATAACAGGTTAACACCTCAACAAAATTTCGTGCCGCTGGGTCGCGGTGAAAGACTGAAGAGATATCTTCCTTTAAATGTCTAAACATGGCCTATTCCTCACTTTACGTTGGCAACTAAAATATGTGCCTTGATGTGTCTTTTTATGGTGACTAATAACTAGGTTTTCAATGTTTTCTGAGTAGCGGATAAAATACCCCGCAAAATATTGGTCTCGACCTTATCAGGGCGAGCACGTAAGTATAAACGCCGCAACCGCGGCATCAATTGCCGAGGATTTTCTGGGTCCAAAAACTCGATATCTTCTAAAGTTTGCTGCAGGTGAGCAAATAAGCGCTCTAATTCATCATGGGTCGCCAGTTCGATATCCCAATCAGTGCCCCAGGGTAGTGGTTCTTGATTGCTACTATCAGCTAATGACAGGGCCTGCATACGGAGTTCATAGGCTATAACTTGCACGGCAGCGGCAAGATTTAGGGAACTAAAGTTCTCATTAGTGGGTATATGCATATGGCAGTGACATTGCTGCAATTCTTCATTGGTTAGACCCCGATCTTCACGCCCAAATACCAATGCCACCTCATGCTGAGGAGCCTCCTGTAATACCTGAGTCGCTGTCTGCCGTGGATTTATTAAAGGCCAAGGAATATGGCGACTGCGGGCACTTGTACCAATTACTAGCCCACAGCCGGCCACGGCTTCAGGCAGACTACTTACTACCTTTGCATTAGTTAGAAGATCAACAGCACCTGAAGAACGCGCATCTGCTTTATCGCTAGGAAATTCTTGTGGTTCAACTAGAACCAGACCCGTCAAACCCATATTTTTCATAGCCCGAGCCACACCCCCGATATTACCGGGATGAGAGGTATTCACTAAGACGATGCGAATACGAGACAATATGTCTTGCATGAAGATAACCTTTTACCAAAAACACTGGTTGTAAATATAATTTGGAGGCGCATCATAGCGTCAAACACCACCATTGTCGCCTCTTGATAGGATAATCACCCTATATTCATCAATATTAGGCGATTAGCCCCGTAAAGCTGTAATAATAACATTAATGTTTGCTATAATGGCCATCCTTGATCTTGGGCTGTATCTTGGTTGTACGCCCAAACGAGCTCTCTGTAGCTGCCATTGGCTACGTCCAGCTCACCGTTCTTTTTACAATTAGGTGAATTCTAATGCTGCCATTAGTGAATATCGGCCTGCGCGCGGCGCGCATGGCTAGCGAACAAGTTGTGCGTTCTATGGATCGCCTAGATATGATCCATACTGAAGGACAAGATCTAAATGAACATTTGCGTAAGCTATGTCAAAGTGCAGAAAAAACGGCAGCCTACGAAATTCACAAATCGCATCCGGAACAGGAAGTCATTGGCCTGTTTGCAGGCTCAATAAACACCCCCGAAAACCCCAGCAATAAAGTCTGGCGCATCAACGCCATTGATGGCATTGAACAGTACGCTCACAATATCCCTATGTTTAGCTTTACCATGTCTTGTTATGAAGACGGTAAACTGGTGCATGCCATTATTATCAACTCCAGTAATGGAGATGAATATTGTGCTAGTAAAGGCCGTGGTGCCCAATTAAATGGTCGCCGTATTCGCGTCAGTAAGCGTACCCAACTCGCTGGCAGTCAATTTGCAGGTGGCTGTAGTAACAGTATTGCTTTAATGGGTCAGTTTGATCATTATCAAGCCGTGAGTCGTGTGCTATTTAGCCAAGGCGCCACCTTATATTCACAACTAGGTAATAGCTTATCTTTGGCTTACATTGCTAGTGGCCGCATAGATGGCCTATGGCACAGTCAGTTAGATGACACGGTTGATGCAGGCTTATTGCTTGCCCAAGAGGCGGGTGCTTTAGTAGCTGACTTTAAAGGTGGCAAGGCACTTAATCGAGGCGAGCTAGTGTGTGCCAACCCAAAACTGCTTAAGCACCTATTAAAGACGGTGAACAGCTAAGCTCTAATGCCGATAGAAATTAATCTATATAAAAAAGGCAGCAGCAATAAAGTTAATTATTGCTCCTGCCTTCCAATTTATGAAGCTGGTTAATTTAGACGCCGAGAAGCTTACTTTTGCTCGTCTTCAAAATCTTCCAGATCAACTTCAAAACCTTCGCCTTCCACCACATCTTCTTTCGGTGGAATAATCAGATCTTCCTTACTAATACCCAATAATAGCAATACATTACTAGCCACATAGATGGATGAGTAAGTACCTACTACAACACCAATTAATAAGGCTAAGGCGAAGCCGTAAATAAGCTCACCGCCAAAGATCAACAAGGCCGTCAACACTAAGATAGTGGTGATGGATGTCACTAACGTTCGGCCAAGGGTTTGGCTAAGTGATTCGTTAATAATTTCTTCCGACGTGCCTTTACGCAATTTACGGAAATTTTCCCGGATGCGGTCGGAGACAACAATGGTGTCATTCAGGGAATAGCCAATTACTGCCAATATGGCTGCCAATACAGTTAGATCAAAATCCAATTTTAGCAACGAAAAAATGCCCAGCACGATTAAAACGTCATGGATCAAGGCCACAACAGCACCCACAGAGAATTTTAACTGGAAACGGAAGGCTACATAGAGCATAACGATAGCTAGTGCTACCAGCATACCTAAACCACCCTGTTCTGTTAGCTCCTCGCCTACCTGAGCCCCAACATATTCGCTGCGGCGTAACTCAACATCAGATGCAGAACCTGCCTGTAATACAGCCAGCACACTTTCACCAACCTTATCATTAAAGGCCTGACCTAACCGCACCAGTACATCAAGCTCAGAGCCAAAGTTCTGCACCACAGCATCATCAAAACCAGCGGTTTGTAATTGACTTCGCACAGCGACCAAATCTGGCGCTTGCTCATAGCCAACTTCAATTAAAGTACCACCTGTAAAGTCTAAGCCAAACTGTAGTTTATTGATGGCCAAGGAGGCAGCAGCAACTACCATGAGGGTAACGGATAGGGCCAAGGCAATTTTGCGAAAGGCCATAAAATTAATTATTTTTACATCACTCATCTTATCGCTCCTTAGTGGTTGGCACTTTTTCTGTCAGTGCCCCACAGGGGCCAGATCTTAATTTCATCGATACGGCGGCCACCATATACCCCGTTAACCATGGCTCGGCTAACCATAATGGCAGTAAACATGGAGGTGATAATACCGATAGATAAGGTGACGGCGAAGCCCTTAACGGGACCAGTGCCCACACCATAAAGAATAACCGCAACTAATAAGGTAGTAATATTGGCATCAAAAATGGTGGTAAAGGCGCGCTCATAACCAGCATGGATAGCCGACTGGGGTGGCAAGCCGTTACGCAGCTCTTCTTTTATACGCGAGAATATGAGCACGTTGGCATCAACGGCCATACCCACTGTTAAAACAATACCCGCAATACCTGGCAGGGTCAGGGTAGCCCCCAGTAGAGACATAACAGCCAAGACCAGCATCAGGTTAAAGGCCAAAGCAATATTCGCGATAATCCCAAACATGCTGTAAAACGCCAGCATAAAGATCACCACCAGGGCGAGACCAATTTGTACAGAGGTGACACCGAGGTCAATATTTTGCTGACCTAGGCTTGGCCCTACTGTGCGCTCTTCGACAAAATAAATAGGTGCCGCCAAGGAACCAGCGCGCAATAATAGAGCAAGTTCAGATGCTTCACCGGCACCATCTAGGCCTGTTATGCGGAAGCTATTACCCAGAGCAGTTTGAATCGTCGCCAAAGAGATAACACTCTTTTCCACATAGGGCTGGCGCACGCTAACTAACTCACCATCAATTTCTTCTACTTTTTGACGCGACTTATGCTCCACAAACACCACGGCCATGCGACGCTTCACGGCATTACGAGTAATGCGATTCATGAGCTTGCCGCCTTGGGCATCCAAGTCAATATTAACTTGAGGCATGCCATTTTCATCAAAATTAGATTGCGCATTTGAAACACTATTACCCGTGATAATAATGTCTTTTTCTAGCACTGCAGTACGTGATGGGTTAGCTCGGAAGTTATAGGTCTCAGTGCTAAATGAAGCCTCTCCTGCCTTCGCCTCTAGACGAAACTCAAGGTTCGCCGTAGCACCCAGAACACGCTTGGCAGCAGCCGTATCTTGAATACCTGGCAACTGCACAACAATGCGGTTACGGCCTTGACGTTGCACTAATGGCTCAGCTACACCTAATTCGTTTACACGATTACGCAAGGTAGTTAGGTTTTGGTTAACCGCATAGTCTTCGATTTCGCGAACACTAGCATCATTTAGTGTCACGTTTAGGTAAAAGCCTTCAGCATCTTCTTCCGCATTCATTAGGAATTCGCTGTAGCTAGACTTTAATTCGCTGCGCGCCTGATCACGTACTTCAGCACTGGTGAATTTAATCCGTAAACTGCCATCATCTTCATGCACCACTGAACGATAACGGAGTTTTTCTGCCCGTAATATAGACTTAATTTCTGACACATATACATCTAGACGCTGCGCCACAGCCTGCACCATATCGACTTCTAGCAGGAAATGCACACCACCTCGTAGGTCGAGACCCAGTTTCATAGGACCAGCACCCATATTGGTTAGCCAATCAGGTGTTGTTGGGGCGAGATTAAGGGCCGCAACATAATCATCACCCAGGGCATCAGCCACAATAGCCTTAGCGCGTAATTGGGTATCTGCGTCATCAAATCTTAATAATAAGCTTTTATCACTTAGCTCAGTCACTTTGCTGGTTAAACCAGCATCAGCAAGGGCTTTATCTGCCCGCACCATTACGCGGTCGTCAATAGGCGTTGCACTACTGGCGCCAGACACCTGGACTGCCAAATCATCAGGATATAAGTTGGGTAAGGCGTATAAGCCACCCAGAGTCAACGCCAACAAGATTAACAGGCTTTTCCACAAGGGATAACGGTTAAGCACAGATAAGTCCTTTCATTGTTTTTATGGGGCAATCAGAGCTGGTTACTGAACATTGCTTCTGCCCAGCAACCAAGACTCTTATGCAATTACATGGCCTTAATAGTGCCCTTCGGTAGAACCGAGGCAATAGCCACTTTTTGGAAGTGTATTTCTACGCCTTCAGATACTGACAAGGTAATAAAATCATCACTAACCTTAGTTATTTTACCAACTACACCACCATTGGTAATGACCTCGTCGCCTTTTGACAATCCTGCCATGAGGTTTTTATGGTCCTTGGTGCGTTTGGCTTGTGGGCGCCAAATCATAAAATAAAATACAGCGGCAAATACCACCATCATAATAAGCAAAGAAAATGGATCGCCACCGGCTGGAGCAGCCGCACCATCAGCCACGGCTGATTCAATAAAGAAACTCATAATGTCTCCACAACATAGTTAATAATAGTCCTAGGGACTTTTTTGATTTATAGCACAAGATTATTAGCCTTGTGCTACGTCTAAACTAGGCACCAGCAATCCCCGACGCCCATAAAAATCTTCGACAAAGTCGTCCAATGTACCCGCATCCAGCGCCGCACGCAATCCCGCCATTAAGCGTTGATAGTAATGCAAGTTATGGATGGTGTTTAACTGCGCACCTAACATTTCTTTGCACTTATCCAAATGATGTAGATAAGACCGGGAAAAGTTTTTACAAGTGTAGCAGTCACAATGAGGGTCTAATGGACCCGTATCGGTCTTATGGACAGCGTTACGAATCTTAACGACTCCATCAGTGGTAAACAAATGGCCGTTACGCGCATTACGGGTTGGCATCACACAATCAAACATATCGACACCACGCCGAACGCCCTCAACCAAGTCTTCTGGTCGACCAACGCCCATAAGATAACGCGGCTTATGTTGCGGCATTTTTGGCGCTAGATGATTTAGAATACGAATCATATCCGCTTTTGGTTCACCCACTGAGAGGCCACCGATAGCCATACCGTCAAAGCCAATTTCATCCAGCCCCTGTAGGGATTCATCGCGCAGGTGTTCGTACATACCGCCCTGAATAATGCCAAATAAAGCTGATGGATTATCACCATGGGCTTGCTTACTGCGTTCGGCCCATCTTAATGACATACGCATGGAATCAGCTGCCTCTTGTTCCGTGGCTGGATAAGGTGTGCATTCATCAAAAATCATCACCACATCCGAGCCCAAGTCTCGTTGTACTTGCATGGATGACTCCGGAGACATAAATACCTTTGAACCATCCACCGGTGAACGAAAAGAAACACCTTCTTCACTAATCTTACGCATGGCACCAAGGCTAAATACCTGAAAGCCACCCGAGTCGGTGAGAATAGGCTTTTCCCATTGGGTAAAGTCATGTAGATCACCATGTTGCTTAATAATGTCGGTGCCAGGACGCAACATAAGATGGAAGGTGTTACCTAAAATAATTTCTGCGCCCGTTGCCTCAATATCTCTAGGCAACATACCTTTCACCGTGCCATAGGTGCCCACAGGCATAAAGCAAGGGGTCTCAATGGTACCACGTGGAAAACTTAACCGCCCACGACGCGCCTCGCCCGACTGACCTAAAAGGTCGAACTGCATAAAGCATTCACGAGTATTTTCTGTACTCATTATGTCTCCTGTTGCGGTGTAACTAGCATGGCATCGCCATAACTAAAAAAACGATATTCTTGTGCCACTGCTTCATTGTATGCAGCCAGAACATGGTCACGGCCAGCAAAAGCGCTTACCAACATTAGCAAAGTTGATTCTGAAAGGTGAAAGTTGGTCAACAAGGCATCGACACTTTTAAATTTATATCCTGGGTAAATAAAGATATGGGTTTCACCAGCATAAGCGGCAATATCACCCTCAGCACTGGCAGCCTCTAAAGCACGCACACTGGTAGTGCCTATTGCCACCACCCGACCACCCTTAGCACGGGTATGTTTAACCGCTGTTGCGACTTCCTCAGTCACTTCAACAATCTCACCATGCATATGATGGTCTTCAATATTGTCTACTTTGACGGGCAAAAAAGTCCCCGCACCAACATGCAAAGTGATAGTTACTATGCGCACACCTTTGTCCCGAATAGCATCTAGGAGAGCTTCATCAAAATGCAACCCGGCTGTGGGTGCCGCTACAGCACCATGCTTTTCGCCAAAGACGGTTTGATAGCGCTCTCGATCAGCTGTTTCATCGGGTCTATCTATATAAGGTGGTAATGGCATATGCCCCAGACGTTGCAAAACGTCTAAGACTGACTCCGAACCTTCGAGCTGAAGTTCAAAGAGTGAATCTTGACGAGACACCATCGTCGCCCACACTTCGCCTTCTAATAACAGCCGGGCACCCGGCTTCGGTGAGCGGCTGGCGCGCACATGGGCGAGCAAGCGTTGATCATCCAACATACGCTCAACAAGGATTTCAATTTTGCCCCCAGACTCCTTGGTACCATAAAGGCGAGCCGGGATAACCTTGGTATTATTAAGAACCAATAAATCTTCTGGT